>JAMLGI010000007.1 GCA_023958085.1 Solirubrobacterales bacterium
GTAGTCCCCGATCCCGAGGCTGGTGGTGGGGCGGGGTCCGTGGCGACCCCCGACGGCCGGCCTGATGAGGAGGCCTCCGCGGTGAGCTCTGGTGGGCAGGATTCCGGCTCTGCCACAGGGTCTGTATCGGAGCGGACGGTTGCAGCGAGTCTCGGTGGTGGACCCGACGAGCTTGCCGAGGAGGGGGTACCACCGAGGATCGCACACGAAACCGTTGATCCCTCGACGGCGGGCGCCCCCACAACGGCCGTGATCGACGGGCAGGTTCTTCCTGTGGTTCCGTCCTGCGTTCACCTGTATCCGACCGCCGAGTTCCAGGAACGGGAAGTGTTCGACTTCTTCGGGATCTTCTTCGACGGGCATCCCGACATGCGCCGGATCCTGATGCCGGAGGACTACGTCGGCTGGCCCCAGCGCCGGGACTTCCCGGTCGGCGGCGAGCCGGTGATCTTCACCCGGGATGAAGTCGAGAATCCGGGCTGGTGGAAGTGATGGCGCACCTGGCCGAAGACGCGCTCCGCGACGACGAGGTGACGGTCGGCGGGATGATCAGCGACCTGCAGGAAAAGCTCCCGGGTGCCACGGTCGAGCTGGAACCGGAGCAGGAGATGCTGACCGTGAACATGGGTCCGCATCACCCGGCGACCCACGGTGTGCTGCGGCTGGTGGTCGACCTCGAGGGCGAGGTGGTCAGGGACCTGAAGCCGGTGATCGGTTACGTCCACACCGGGATCGAGAAGTCCTGCGAGACGATGCAGTACTGGAAGGTCATCCCGTTCGTGGAACGGATGGACTACCTGGCCTACTTCTTCAACATGCAGGCCTACTGCGGCGCGGTCGAGAAGCTGATCGGGTTGGGTCTGCCCCGGCGTGCCCAGTACCTGAGGGTGCTTCACCTCGAGCTCAACCGGCTTCACTCCCATCTGGTCTGGCTCGGCACCACCGCGCTCGATCTCGGGGCGATGGGCGTCTACTTCTACTGCTTCCGTGACCGTGACCGGGTGCTGGACCTGTTCGAGATGTCTACCGGCCAGCGGATGCACACCCGGTACTTCCAGATCGGCGGCGTCGCCGAGGACATCCCGCGGGGCTTCGAGCAGAAGGTGCGGGAACTGATCGAGATCCTCGGACGCGGTATCGATCAGTACGAGGCGCTGCTCGACCGGAACGAGATCTTCCTGCACCGGACCAAGAACCTCGGCGCGGTCCCGCGCGAGCGGCTGGTCGAGCTCGGCGTCACCGGACCGCTGCTTCGGGCTGCCGGTGACCCCTGGGATCTGCGCAAGGAGGAGAGCTACCTGGCCTATCCGGAGCTCGAGTTCGATGTGCCGGTGGGCACGGTCGGCGACGGCTACGACCGTTACCGGGTTCGCCTGACCGAAATGCGCGAATCGATGAAGATCATCGAGCAGTGCCTCGACGGTCTGCCCGAGGGTCCCTGGATCGCCGACGATCGCAAGTACGTGCTGCCGCCGAGGGCCGAGCTCTCCACCTCCATGGAGTCGCTGATCCACCACTTCAAACTGGTCACCGAGGGTTTCCGGGTCGAGCCGGGCGAGGTCTACAACCCGATCGAGTCGCCCCGTGGCGAGCTCGGCTGTTACGTGCTCGCGGACGGCTCCTCGAAGCCGGCCCGGGTCCACTTCCGGGAGCCGTCCTTCGTCAATCTGCAGGCTCTGCGCGACATGACCCACGGCGAGTACGTGGCTGACCTGATCCAGACCCTGGCGATGCTCGACCCGATCCTCGGAGGTATCGACCGATGACCACGATCCCGCCGGAAGACTTCACCCAGGGAACTCCCGCCGCGGCGGAGAACCGCAAACCCGAGGGGTTCGAGTCGCCCGGCCTGCCGGTCGACCGGTCCAACACCACCGGCCGGGACCCGCTGGGCGATCCCGAACTGGTGCCGGATCCGAGCGAGGTCGAGGTGCCGGACGAGCTGCGGCAGCTGATCGAGACCCTGGTCGCCAAGTACCCCGACCGCGACAACGTCGGCATGCCCAAGTCGGCCGCGATCCCGGCCCTCTGGGCGATCCAGCGGCGCTACGGCTGGTGCACCCCGGAGGGGATCCGTGAGGCGGCCGCCGTGATCCGGGTCACCCCGGCCTACCTGCAGTCGGTCGCCACCTTCTACGACCTGTTCCGGACCGAGCCCTCGGGCAAACACCAGGTCCTGGTCTGCACCAACATCTCCTGCTGGATGCGCGGCGGCGACGAGCTGCTCGACGCCTTCTGCGAGGCGACCGGCGCCGACCGGGAGGAGGCCGCCCACGGCGGTGCGGTATCGGCCGACGGCGAGATCCTGGTCACCGGGTTCGAGTGCCTCGGGGCCTGTGATCTCGCCCCGATGGTTTCGGTCAACGAGCGCTACTACGGCCCGCTGGAACCGGCCGACGCCGAGCAGATCGTGGCCCAGCTTCACGGCGGGCAGGATGTGATCCCGGAAAAGGCGCTGGAGGCGCGTGGACTCGCCGGCGGGGACGACGTCGAGGAAGACCCCCGGGTCAAGGCCGGGAAGGGACCGAACCGGTGAGTGCGGCAGAAGTGACAGAAAAGCGTGGCAGCGGCGAAGTCCGGATGCTGCTCCGGCACGCCGAGGACCCGAAGCTGGCGACGATCGACGGTTACCGCTCCTACGGCGGCTACGAGGTGCTCGAGCGGGTGCTGCGCGAGGTCGACGAGGACTGGATCGTCAACGAACTCGAGGAGTCCGGCCTGCGGGGACGCGGCGGGGCCGGCTTCCCGATGGGCAAAAAGGTCTCCTTCCTGCCGCACACCGATCAGGCCAAGTACCTCTGCTGCAACGCCGACGAGTCCGAGCCGGGCACCTTCAAGGACCGGGAGCTGATGGAGCGCAACCCGCATCAGCTGATCGAGGGGATGGTGATCTCCTGCTTCGCGGCCGGGGTCACTCACGCCTTCATCTTCATCCGCGGGGAGTACGACCATCAGGCCGACGTGCTCGACCGGGCGGTCGCCGAGGCCTACGAGGCGGGCTATCTCGGAGCGAACATCAAGGGTTCCGGCTACGGCCTCGAGATGATCGTCCACCGCGGCGCCGGCGCCTACATCTGCGGCGAGGAAACCGCCCTGCTCGACTCGCTCGAAGGCAAGCGTGGCAACCCGCGCCTGAAGCCGCCGTTTCCGGCGGTCCAGGGCCTCTACGGCGGCCCGACCCTGATCAACAACGTCGAGACCCTCTGCAACGTGCCGCACATCGTCGCCAATGGGGCCGAGTGGTTCCGGTCCTTCGGCACCGAGCAGTCGCCCGGGACCAAGGTGATCTCGATCTCCGGCCTGGTCCGACGCCCCGGCAACTACGAGATCGAGCTCGGCACCCCGCTGCGCGACCTGATCTTCGGGCTGGCCGGCGGGCCGCTTGAGGGTCGCGAGATCAAGGCCTTCTACCCCGGGGGCTCCTCCTCACCGGTCCTGACCCCGGCCGAACTCGACCTCCCCTACAGCTTTGAGGGGATGCAGGGGGCGGGCTCGATGCTCGGCTCCGGCTCGATCATCGTCGCCGACAACACCGTCTCGATTCCCGAGATGTGTCAGCGGACCTCGAAGTTCTACCGGCATGAGTCCTGCGGCAAGTGCACTCCCTGCCGCGAGGGCACCAGCTGGACCGACAAGATGCTCACCCGGGTAAACGGCGGTGACGCGACCCCGATGGACCTCGACATCATCGCCTCGGTCCAGGACAACATCCTCGGCAACTGCCTCTGCCCGCTTGGCGACGCGATGGCGATGCCGGTCGCCTCGATGGTGAAGAAGTTCCGGCCCGAGTTTGAACAGTCGATCAAGAACGGCTTCGAGGACGGGGTTCCGCCAACCCGGCTGGCCGGTCGGGCGATCCCGATCTTCAGCGAGGAGCCCAGCCGTGGCTAGGCCGGCCGAAACCCCGATCACGATCACGATCGACGGTCGCGAGATCGAGGCGATCGAGGGCACGATGCTGGTCGATGCGGCCAAGCATGGCGACGTCGAGATCCCGGTCTTCTGTTACGACGCCAAGCTCGGCGCCCCGGTCGGGGCCTGCCGTATGTGCCTGGTCGAGATCGAGGGGATCCCGAAGCTCCAGACCGCCTGTTCGACCCCGGTCCGGGACGGCATGGTCGTCCACACCCGCACCGAGCAGGTAAAGGTCGCCCAGAACGCGGTGGTCGAGTTCCTGCTGGTCAACCATCCGCTCGACTGTCCGGTCTGTGACAAGGGCGGCGAATGTCCGCTCCAGGACATCTCGATGGGCTGGGGCAAGGACCGCAGCCGGGTGGTCGAGCCGAAGCGGCATTTCGAGAAGCCGGTGCCGCTTTCGCCGCTGATCGCGATCGACCGTGAGCGCTGCATCATGTGTTACCGCTGCGCCCGCTTCAGCCAGGAGGTCCCGGAGGACAGCCAGGTGCAGGTGATCGACCGGGGTTCCAACTCCTACATCGGCACCTTCGAGGACAAGCCGTACATCGCTCCCTTCTCCGGCAACATCACCGAGCTCTGCCCGGTCGGTGCGCTGACCTCGTACACCTACCGTTTCCAGGCCCGTCCCTGGGACATCGAGCAGGGTGGCTCGGTCTGCACCCTCTGCCCGTCCCAGTGCAACGTCTCCTTCACGATCCGGGACGAGGAGGTGAAACGGGTGATCGCCCGCGACAACGAGGCGATCGACGACGGCTGGCTCTGCGACCGGGGCCGCTACGGCTTCCAGGCGATGTATTCGCAGGATCGGGTGATCAATCCCCTGCGCTACGAGGACGGCCATCCGGTGCCGGCGACCTGGGCCGATGCCCTCGACCGGGCCGCCAAGCTGCTGACCGCCGCCGGAAACCGCACCGCCGCGCTGGTCGGCGACGCCTCCAACGAGGAGGGCTTCATCCTCCAGGAACTGATGCGCCGGGGGCTCGGCTCGAACGACATCGACTCCCGCCGTGCCGGCACGGTCGGCCGCGACGCACGGACCGCGGTGAACAACCCGGATCTGCAGGCGCTGGTGGCGGACATTGATCACGCCGACGCGGTGCTGGTGCTCGGTACCGATCCGCTTCACACCGCCCCCGCCTTCGATCTCCGGGTCCGCAAGGCGGTCCGCCGCAACGGTACCCGGCTCGCGGTGGCGACCGAACGGCCCAGCGCCCTTGACGGCGGGGCGACCGAGGTCGAGCGGATTCCGGTCGGCGGTTCCGCCGCCTGGCTGGCCGATCTCGCCGCAGCGGTGAAGGCCGGCAGCGAGGAAGGCATCGCCGGGCTGCTCCGGGGAGCGGAGGACGTGGTGATCCTCTGGGGCGAGCGGATCCTGTGGGGCGCCGCCGGCGAACAGGCTGCCGCCACCCTGGTCGAGCTTGCCGGGAGCCTCGGTCTCGGTTCGAAGGCCGAGTCCGGCCTGATCGAACTGCCCGAGGTCGCCAACGCCCGCGGGCTGGCCGAGGTCGGCTGCCTGCCGGACTCCGGACCCGGTCTTTCCGCGGCCACCCCGGGCCGGGATGTCGAGGCGATCCGGGCCGGACTCGAGTCCGGCGAGATCGAGGCGGTCATCCTCTACGGGGTCGACCCGCTGCGGGACTTCCCCGACACCGAAGGCTGGCGCCGCGCCCTCAGGACGGCGAACTTCGTGATCTCCTTCACCATGGCCTCGACCGAGACCACCGATCTCTCCGACGTGGTTTTCCCACTCGAGTCTCACGCCGAAAAGGACGGCACGGTCACCCACACCGAGGGCCGGATCCAGCGGGTCCGCCCGTCGGCCAAACGTCCCGGTGAGATCCAGGCCGGCTGGCATGTCCTGGCCGAACTCTCCGCCGCGATCGGCCACGAAACCGGAATCCACTCCACGGTCGAGGCCCTGAAGGCGATCGTCGAAGCGGTCCCCTTCTACGCCGGAATCACCCACACCGAAATCGGCGGCCAGGGAGTCCGCTGGCAGGACCGTGAACAGGCTGGTGGTTGGGAGGGGTCTGTGGCGACCCCTGACGGCCGGCTATCGACTGCTGCGGCTGACGCCGCTGCAGTCTCACCGGGAGTTCCGTCAGGGGCCACCACAGACCCCTCCTCAGGGCAGCAAGGTGATGGTCCTGCCACACCCTCCCTTCAGGGAGAAGGAACGGACCACCTTGCTACCGGGTCGACGGGCTCCGGCTCTGCCACGGGGTCTGTATCGGGGGAAACGGTTGCAGCGAGTCTCGGTGGTGGACCCGACGAGCTTGCCGAGGAGGGGGTACCACCGAGGATCGCACACGCGGAGCCTCCGCCGGACGGCGCCCTGACCTTGGGCACCTACCGGGACATCTGGGCGAACGAGACCACCGATCTCAGCCCGGCACTCAACTTCCTGATCCCGGCCCAGCGGCTCGAGGTGTCGGTTGCCGACGCCGAACGGCTCGGGCTTCAGCGGGGAGACGAGGTCAGCGTGAAGTCGGGGGAGGACGAGGTCCACGCTTTCGTCTCGATCCGGGCAACCCTGCCGGAGGGAACCTGCTTCCTGATCGAGGGGACCCGCGAGGGCAACGCCAACCTGTTCGTGGGCGACCAGCCGGCCCTGGTCGAGATCGGCAAGGCGACCCCGCAGCTTGATGTGATCGCGGCCGGCAACGGCCAGAGCGAAGGCGGGGAAAGCTAAGTGCCGGCCCTGCCTCTGGGGGACACCAGTTTCGTCGATGCGACCTGGATCCTGGTCGTCAAGTCGATCATCATCTTTCTGGTGATCCTGCAGATCGTGCCGATCGTGCTGCTGGTCGAACGCAAGCTGCTCGGCCGAATGCAGCAGCGCTACGGCCCCAACCGGGTTGGCCCGAAGGGCGTCCTTCAGCCCCTGGCGGACGTCGGCAAGCTGCTCTCCAAGCAGAACTTCCGGCCCGAGGGCGCGGTTCCGTTCCTCTACGAAGCCGCCCCGGCGATCACCATCTTTTCGGCGGTGATCACGCTGGCGATCCTGCCGTTCGGGGACGTCAAGAACGGGGTCGGGTTCTACGGGATCGACGTGCCGATCGGGATCTTCTACTTTTTCGCCTTCAGCTCGATCGCCTTCTACGGCCTGCTGCTCGGCGGCTGGTCCTCCGGTTCGAAGTACTCATTCCTCGGAGCTATGCGTTCCGCCGCCCAGCTGATCTCCTACGAGATCGCGATGGGTCTCGCCCTGCTCGGCGTGGTCCTGATGTCCGGCTCGCTTTCGCTGGTGGACATCGTCAAGTCCCAGGGCGAGATCTGGTTCATCGTGCCCCAGTTCGTCGGGTTTCTGATCTTCCTGGTCGCCGGATTCGCCGAGACCAACCGGGTTCCGTTCGACCTGCCTGAGGCGGACGCGGAGCTGGTTGCCGGTTACGGGACCGAGTACGGCGGGATGCGCTTCGGCTCCTTCATGTTTGCCGAGTACATGGAGATCCTGTTGATCTCCGGCATCGCTTCGACCATGTTCCTTGGTGGCTGGATGGGCCCCGGCCCGGGCTGGCTCGATCCGATCTGGATGCTGGTCAAGATGTCGGTCTTCACTTTCCTGTTCATCTGGATCCGGGCCACCCTGCCCCGGTTCCGCTACGACCAGCTGATGACCTTCGGCTGGAAGATCCTCCTGCCGCTGGCGACACTGAACGTGCTCGTCACGGCCGTCCTGGTGGTGGTCACATGAGCGTTCGTCCGGAAGAGATCAAGGTGGTCCCGCGGGGCCCGGAACCGGGCGGACCGGGTGCGGTTTACCGCGCCTTCGGCGAGACCCTGCGCGGGATGCGGACCACCCTGGCCCGGGTCTTCGACAAGCCGGTCACGATCGAGTACCCGGAGGAGAAGACCCCGGTCTACCCACGGTTCCGGGGCCGCCACAAGCTGCACCGGTTCGAGGACAGCGGCCTCGAGAAATGCGTCGGCTGCTCACTCTGCGCCGCCGCCTGTCCGGCCGAATGCATCCGGGTGGTCGCGGCCGAGAACGACCCGGACGACCGGGTCTCGGCCGGCGAGCGTTTCGCCGCGGTCTACGAGATCAACCTGTCCCGATGCATCTTCTGTGGCTACTGCGAGCTGGCCTGTCCGTTCGATGCGATCACCATGGGTCACGACTTCGAGATGGCCGACTACAACCGCTCCGACCTGATCTTCACCAAGGAGATGCTGCTGGCCGAGCCGATCGCCCGCACCCCGCTCCGGGGAGAGGACGAGTAATGGAAGCGGTCGCCTTCTTCCTCGGTGCGATCGGCGCGCTCGGCGGGGCGGTTGCCGTGGTCACCCTGCGCAACCCGTTCTACGCGGTGCTGGCGCTGGTTGTCCACCTCGTCTTTCTGGCCGGGATCTTCCTGCTGCTCCGGGCCCAGTTCCTGGCGGCAGCCCAGATCATCGTGTACGCCGGGGCGGTGATGGTGATCTACGTCTTCGTCGCCGCCTACGTCGGCGGGGTCGAGGAACCGAGCTGGGATGCGAGCCCCGAGCTGAAGGTGATCGGACCGCTGATGGCCGGGGCGCTGTTCGTGGCGATCTCGATCGCGGTGATCGGTTCCTCCCTGACCGCGCTCGGGACCGGCGGTCCGGAGAAGCTCGCGGACGACTTCGGCACTCCGGCCGGGGTTGGCATGGCGATGCTGGAGGACTTCCTCCTGCCCTTCGAGGCGGCCTCGCTGCTCCTGATGCTGGCCGCGGTGGCGGCCGTCATCCTGGCCGGCAGGAAGCGCCGCGGGAAGGAGGACCCGGCATGAATCTCGAGTGGTACCTGGTTCTCTCGGCCCTGCTTTTCGCGATCGGGATCATCGGCGTGATGGTCCGTCGCAACCCGGTGGTGATCCTGCTCTGCCTCGAACTGATGCTGAGCGCCGGGGCGCTGGCCCTGCTGACCTTCAGCCGCATGCTCGGCAACCAGGACGGACAGGTCTTCGTGCTGATCGTGCTGGTGGTCGCTGCGGCCGAGGTCGTGGTCGGTCTCGGCCTGGTGGTCGCCATGTTCCGTCGCCGCCTGCCGCTCGACGTCGACGAGATGAAGGAGCTGAAGGGATGACCCTCGCAACCTGGGGCTGGCTCGTCCTGCTTTTTCCGCTGGTCGGCTCGATCCTGATCGGCCTGCTCTTCCGGGTGCTCGCGCCACGGGCGGCCGGGGCGGTCGGAACGGTCGCGATCCTCGCGTCCTTCATCTGCGGGATCGGCGCCCTGTTTGCACTCCAGGCCGAACCGGAGGGATCGCGTCACGTCGCCTCCTCGCTCTGGACCTACGCCTCGGGTGGCGACTTCAGGATCGATCTCGGGATCTACCTCGATCCGCTTTCGGTCTTCATGGTGCTGGTCGTGACCGGGGTTTCCTCCCTGATCCACATCTACTCGTTCAGTTACATGCAGTCGGACGAGGGGTACCGGCGCTTCTTCAGTTACCTCAACTTCTTCGTCTTCTCGATGCTGGTCCTGGTGCTGGCCGGGAACTTTGTGATGCTGATCCTCGGCTGGGCTCTGGTCGGCTTCTCCTCCTACGCCCTGATCAGCTACTGGTACCGCCGCGGGACCGCGACGGCGGCCGGCATGAAGGCCTTCGTGATCAACGTGCTCGGCGACGTCGGGCTGTACATCGCGGCGATCCTGATCTTCGCCCAGGTCGGGGCGATCGACTACGGCACCGTGTTCGCCCAGGCCCCCGACACCTTCGCCAACAACAGCTGGGCGATCAACGCGATCTGCCTCTGCCTGCTGGTCGGTGCTTTCGCCAAGTCGGCCCAGATGCCGTTCCACACCTGGCTGGCCGACGCGATGGAGGGTCCGACCCCGGTCTCCTCCCTGATCCACGCCGCGACCATGGTCACCGCCGGGGTCTACCTGATCGCCCGCTGCCATCCGCTGTTCGAGCTGGCCCCGACCTCGGCCGACGTCGCCGCCTTCGTCGGGCTGGCGACCCTGCTGATCTCCGGCACGATCGCGCTCGCGGTCACCGACCTGAAGCGGATCATCGCCTACTCGACCATGAGTCAGATCGGCTACATGTTCGTCGGGGTCTCGATCGGGGCCTACTCGGCCGGGCTCTTCCACCTGATGACCCACGCCTTCTTCAAGGCCCTGCTCTTCATGGCGGCCGGTTCGGTGATCGCCGCGATGGGCAACATCCAGAACATCGACCGGATGCGCGGTTTCCGCAAGGCCCTGCCGTTCACCGCGGCCGTCCTGGTGATCGGCTCACTGGCGCTGGCCGGCTTCCCCGGAACCTCCGGCTGGTTCTCGAAGGACGAAATCATCGACTTTGCCCACTTCCGCGGTGGTATGTACGACGTGATGTGGATCGGGATGCTGGTCGGAGCCTTCATCACCGGCGTCTACTCCTTCCGGATCGTGTTCCGGATCCTGCCCGGCCGGGCCTGCGATGAAGCGAAGCATCTGATCGAGACCGGCCACGTGGTTCACGGCGATCCGGTCAACCCGCTCACCGGGGAGCAGGAGGACAGCGAGGTCGGTTATCCCGGTCCGGAGCACCACGTCGCCGAGCAGGCCCCGGGGATGAAGATCGCGATGGGTGTCCTCGCCCTGCTTGCCCTGATCGGTGGACTGGTGCAGATCCCCGGGGTGACCGAGGTGATCTCGAACTTTCTCGCCCCGACCTTCGCCGACTCGCACTTCGCCCATCTCCACCCGAGCACCGGCGAGGCCTGGACCGGCCTGGTGATCGGCGGGGTGATCTCGATCGCCGGGATTCTCACCGCCTGGCTGCTCTACGTCAGGAGCCCCGAGGTTCCGGCCCGCCTGATTCAGCGCTTCACCCCGCTCTACACCCTGTTCGTCAACAAGTGGTACGGGGACGAGCTGGTTGACTGGCTGGTGGTCAAGCCGGCCCAGGGGATCGGCCGGTTCTTCAACAACGTGTTCGAACGCTTCGTGATCAACGGGGCGACCGCCGGCGTGTCCGGACTCACCCGGAGCGCCGGAGCGGCGGTCCGGGAACTCCAGTCCGGAATGATCCGCGGTTACGCGGTGGTGATGCTGTTCGGCATCGTCGGAATCGTCATCTACTTCCTGATCCGGAGCATCTGATGCTGAACTCGGTGATCTGGACTCCGCTCCTCGTCGGACTGATCGGGCTCGTCGTTCCCCGGCGGATGGCCGCCCCGGTGGCGATCCTCGGCACCCTGGTAACCCTCGGGCTCACGATCGCGGTGCTGGTCGGGTTCGACTCTGCCGCCGGCATGCAGTACGTCACCGACGTGAGCTGGATCCCCGGCCTCGGGATCGACTACTCGCTCGGGGTGGACGGGATCTCGATCTTCCTGATCCTGCTCGCCGCCGCGGCCTGGGTTCCGGCGGTGATCTTCTCCGGCGGGCGGAAGGTCGATCAGAGTCCCGGCCTCTACTACCTGATGCTGCTGATCGGCCAGACCGCCACCCTCGGCGCCTTTCTCGCCCAGGACCTGATCCTGTTCGTGCTTTTCTTCGACCTGATGATCGTCCCGTTCTACTTCCTGTTCGGGGTGTGGGGCCAGGATCGGGAGAAGATCACCGCCTCCGGCGCGGTGATGAAGATGATCGTGTTCACCCTGATCGGCTCGCTCCTGATGCTGGTCGGTGCGATCGCGGCCGGGGTGATCGCGGCCGACGGCGGAAGGGTCTCCTTCTCGATCGCCGAGATCACCGCACGCGGCCTGCCGGAAGGTTCGCAGAACTGGATCTTCTGGTTCTTCGCCGCGGCCTTCCTGGTCAAGATGCCTTCCTTCCCGCTCCACGGCTGGATGCCGGATGCCTACCGGGCCGCGCCACTCCCCGCTCTGGCGGTGTTCTCCGCGGTGCTCTCCAAGGTCGGCGCCTACGGTTTCCTCCGGATCGTCCTGCCGATGCTGCCGAACGCCACTGAGCTGTTCCAGACCACCCTGATCGTCCTTGCGGTCGCGGCGATCATCTACGGCTCGGCGATGGCCTTCACCACGCTCGATCTGCGGCTGATCCTCGGCTTCTCCTCGGTCGCCCAGCTCGGGTTCATCACCGCCGGGATCTTTGCCCTGAACGAGTCCGGTTCCCAGGGCGCGGTGCTGCAGATGGTCAACCACGGGCTGGTCGTGGTCCCGGCCTTCCTGATCGTAGCCCTGATCGCTGAACGGACCGGAACCGAGAATCTCGGGCCGATGGGTGGTCTGGCCAAGCGGGCTCCGGTGTTCGCCGCGATCTTCCTGATCGTGACCATGGCGACCCTTGCGCTTCCGGCCTCCTCCAACTTCATCGGCGAGTTCTACATTCTGAACGGCATCTACGGGGTCAGTTCGGCCCTGGCGGTGATCGCTTCTTCGGGGGTGGTGCTGGCCGCCTTTTACGCCCTTCGGATGTATCAGCGAACCATGCACAATCCGCTGCCGGACGGGGCCGACTCACGGGAGATCTCGTTTCGTGATGCGGTCGCGATCGTGCCCCTGGTGATCTGCGTGATCGTGCTCTCCTTCGCCCCGCAGATGATCATGTCCGGCACCGGGGATGCGGTCAAGACAAACATCGCCAAAGTGAAACTCGACGCCGACCGGTCCGAAGTCGAGGCGATCGCCAGCGAGGAGGGCCCGTGATCTTCCACGCACCCGAGATCGATTACGCGGCGCTCTCGCCGATAATCGCCCTGACCGCCGGGCTGGTCCTGGTGACCATGGCGGCCGTGTTCGACCCGGTCAAGCGGTTCGGCGGACTGCTGGCCCTGCTCACCCTTGCGGTCACCGCAGGACTCCTGATCTGGCAGTGGGACACCACCGCCGAGCTGATCTCGGGCCAGCTCCGGATGGATGGCCTGACCGTCACTCTCTCGCTGCTCGTGGTGCTCACCGCGGCGGTCGCCCTGCTGCTCTCAATTGGCGACCCGTCCGAAGGGCAGGCCGGACGCTCCGATCATGCCGCGCTGCTGCTCGGCTCGGTGCTCGGGATGGTGATCCTCGCCGCCTCGACCAGTCTGCTCACATTCTTCATCGGGCTGGAGCTGCTCTCGATCCCCCTGTACGCGCTCTGCGGCACCGACCTGCGGCGCCGCGAGTCGCTCGAATCCGGTTTCAAGTACCTGGTGATCGGATCGGTCGGCTCGGCCACCCTGCTTTACGGGATGGCGATGATCTACGGCGCCTCCGGGGCGACCGGGTTCGACGCGATCGCCGAGGGTCTGGCCGGAAGCGCCGGGGTGCTGTCCGACCCGATCACCCTGGTCGGGGTCGGACTGATCACCGTCGGCCTCGCCTTCAAGGTTTCGATCGCTCCCTTCCACCAGTGGACCCCGGACGTCTACCAGGGCGCCCCGACCCCGATCACCGCGTTCATGGCGGTGGCGACCAAACTGGCAGCGTTTGCGATCTTCATCCGGTTCTTCCTGGTCGCCCTCGGCCCCCTGGCCGACCAGTGGGATGTCCTGCTCGCCGCCCTCGCCGCCCTCTCGATCGTGATCGGCAATGTCGGCGCCCTCACCCAGAACTCGCTGAAGCGGATGCTCGGCTACTCCGGGATCGCCCAAGGCGGCTACATGCTGACCGGGATCGTGGTCGCGACCGAGGCCGGCACCAACGCGATCATCTTCTACCTCGGGGCCTACCTGGCGATGAACCTGGCCGCTTTCGCCGCCCTGGTCGCCCACGAGCGTCGCTCCGGATTCTCGGACGACATCCGCTCGATGCGTGGCCTGGCCCGGCGTTCACCCGCGATCGCCTGGCCGATCACGATCGCGATGCTGGCCCTTGCCGGCCTGCCACCGACCGCCGGTTTCATCGGCAAGATCTACCTGATGCAGGCCCTGGTCGAATCCGACTGGACCTGGCTCGCTGTGTTCATCGCGGTCGGCTCGATGATCTCGCTGGCCTACTACCTGCGGGTTGTCGCCGCGATCTGGATGAGCCCCGAAGAGGAAGCCGGGCCGGCCCGGGCGGCCGCGACCGGAACCGGAATGCCGCCGGTGATCGCCGGGGCATCACCGGACGCCCCGGCCGAGGTCAAGCCCGACGGTGCCGGCAGCCCCGATCCCTACGCCGATCCGGACTCTGCCCGCCGCTGGTACCTGACCGTGCCCGCGATCCTGGCCGCCGCCGCGACCATCTTCTTCGGGATCATCCCGCAGCCCCTGGTTGAGTTTGCGCAACACGCCGGTCGGGCGCTCGGCCTCTAGACGGGCGCCGCTCCGGGGCGACCAAAGCGGCGTCTGCGGCCTCGTCAACCTCGCGCGGTTGCTCACGTGCGGATGTCGTTCGCTGCCCACCCCCAGCCGATTCTTCGCACCCCCGTTCTGGAGCCGATAGTGGACGCTATATCGCCTAAACCGGCTCCAGAACGAGGAGGGCCGGATCTCCCCCCGTTCTGGAGCCGATAGTGGACGCTATATGGCCACAACCGGCTCCAGAACGGGTTGAGGGGCGGGGTCTGGCGGGTCAGGCCCGGGCGGGGGCCGGTTCCGGACCGGGGAGTTCCGGGAGATGTCCGTCCGCCTGCGGATCCGGCTGGTCCGGTGCCGGTTCGGCTACGGGTGCCTTGGCAGCGTGAGCCTGGCCCGGAGGCGTGGAAAGGAACCGGTCGATGAAGGCGAGTGCCACCGCGGAAACCACGAAGGTCAGGTGAATCAGGGTCTGCCAGAGCACCTCGGTCGTGCCGATCGCCGACTTCGGGTCGCCGAACTCGATGAAGGTCTTGAGCAGATGGATCGAGGAGATCCCGACGATCGCCATCGCCAGCTTCACCTTGAGCACGTTGGCGTTCACGTGGGACAGCCACTCAGGCTGGTCGGGATGATCCGAAACCTGTCTGATCCGGGAGACGAAGGTTTCGTAGCCGCCGATGATCACCATGATCAACAGGTTGGCGATCATCACCACGTCAACCAGACCGAGCACGGCCAGCATGATCTCGTTCTCGCTCAGGTGTGGGAAGTCGACCACCATTTCGGACAGCTTCTTCCAGAACTTGACGACGTAAACGACCTGGGCAACGATCAGCCCGACGTAAAGCGGGGCCTGGAGCCAGCGGCTGGCGAAGATCGACCAGCCGATCAGGCCGGCCGGAGAGCGGAGCGCATTCGACCGCCGGTCGGGGTGCGGATCGGGGGATGTGGGGACCTCGGACATGGCGCGAAATAATTGCAGATGAGGCCGTGAGCGGTCGTCCCGTCCCCCGGGTCCCGCAGCATTCGCCGTGGTGGCCCGAGTGAGTGGCCGGATGGCCCCCGGCGAGTCGAGCGGTGCGCTGGCAGGCTCTGTCTGCCGGGACAGGTTCCAGCCTCAACCCACCGATCTCGGCGGCGCCGGAACGCCCACGGCACGGCGCCACACGAAGATCGGTGCTTGCGAGGGTTCACCCCGAGCAGCACACTGATGTCCGTCTGGCTTGGCCGTGAACGCCCCGGCAACCACGGATTCCGGTGGATCGAGGCTAAGGTCTGGTGGTGCTCTGGATCATCCTGATCATCGCCGCCGGAATCCTGGCCGGGATCGGGGCCGAACGCCGGTGGCCGGAGCGGGCCGGCCATGCCTCACGCCAGTCGCTTCTGGTGATTCTCTACGTGGTCCTCCCCCCGATCGTCTTCGTCAACATGACCCACGCCGAGTTCGGGGCCGGCATGGGGATCGGCCTCGGGGTCGGCCTGCTCTCGGTGGTCCTGCTCGGGACGATCGGATGGGTGATCGCGGTTCCGTTGCTGAAGCTGCCCCGCCCGGTGGCCGGCGCGGTGATCACGTGTGGAATCGCCTCCAACACCGGATATCTCGGCTACCCGATGGTGCTCACCCTTATGGGTGGCCGCGACCTGACCCAGGGCGTGGTGTACGACGTGGTCGTCAGCGGAATCACCTTGATGGTCTTCGCTTTCGCGGTCGGAGCCGCGTTCGGCACCAAGGCGGGTGAGGGAGTGGGCGACCGGGTCCGGGCCTTCTTCGTCAAGAACCCGATTCTTTACGCCGGGATCCTCGGGGTGTTCGCCCCGGAGGCACTGGCCCCGAAGCTCGCCGTGGACATCTCCTGGATCCTGGTCATGGCGATCCTGCCGGTCGGCTTCTTCGCGGTCGGAGCGGTCCTGGCCGAGGAGGAGCGAGTCGGAGCGATCCGGCTGCCGCCAAGGGTCCACCGCCCGGTCGGTGCAGTGATCTTCATGCGGCTGGTGCTCTCGCCGGCGTTTCTGATTCTCCTGACGCTCCCCTTCAGCGGCATTCCGCGCTCCTTCTACCTGATGGCGGTGATGCCGACCGGTCTCAACTCGATGATCGTCGGGCACGCCTACGGACTCGACCTGCGGACGATCGCCGAGTCTCTGATCTACACCACCTTGATCGTGGTCGTCGGGGCCGGGATCTGGTCGTTGATCGCCTGAACTCCGGTCCCGTGACGGCCCGGCCAGGCTGAATGCCGAGCCCGGGGTCAGCTGATGGCGGCGGCGAGCCGGCGCCGGTGCGAGGCGGCCAGCTCGGAATCCGGGCCGAGCTCGGTGAAGTACCCGACCATCAGCCGGCGCAAGAGATCGCGCCGCTCGGGGTCGGCGATCTCGACCTCCTTCAGCAGGAGGTCAAGGGCGAACTCGTGATCCTCCGAGTCCCAGGCCCGGAATGCATCGGTTGGCGGGCGTTCTCCGAGCGCCAGCTCGGCCCGCGCCGCCAGCCCGGTCAGCACGAAGTCGGCCGGACCGGACTCAGCCAGGGACCGCGCCTCCTCGTTCTCCCCGCGGGAGAGCAGAATGCGGGCCAGCGCGGCGACGAACTCGGGATTGGAAGGATCTGCGGAGATCGCCTCCCGGAGGGTGGCTTCATCCCCGGACTCGATCGCGGCGCGGCCGGCGAGCTCGGCTTCCGACGGCACGATCCGGTCGAGAAAAGCCTCGATCCGGGCGGGTGGCAGTGCCCCGGTGAACTCGTCAATCACCTCCCCGCCCCGGAAGGCCTTCACCGCGGGAATTCCCTGCACCCGGAAGGCGGCGGCCAGCTGCTGGTTCGAGTCGACGTCCACCTTGGCCAGTTCAACCTTGCCGGACCGGGAGTTCACGGCCTGCTCGATCGCCGGACCGAGCTGGCGGCAGGGGCCGCACCACTCAGCCCAGAAATCGACCACCACCGGTACCTCCCTTGACCGTTCGATCACCTGCTGCTGAAAGTCGGCTTCCGTCACATCCTTGACCATGACCCGAGCATAGAGATCCGGACCGCCCGGCAGGTCGATCCGGCGGAGAGGAGGTTGTCCGGACGCCGGTCCGGACGGTAGAACAGTCGGGTGACCTACCTTCACGATCGAGAGCCGGAGCTCGCCCGGAACCTGCCGAGGCTACAGCTCGGGACAACCCCGACCCCGGTCCGGAGGTTGACCCGGATCTCGGATGGACCGGCCGAGGTCTGGGTCAAGGACGAGGGAGCCTTCGGCGACGGTGCCTGGGGCGGCAACAAGGTGAGGAAACTCGAGTGGATCCTGCCCGAGGTGGCCCGTCGGCGACGTCGCAGCATCATCACCTTCGGTGGGCTCGGCACGAACTGGGGTCTCGCCACCGCGCTGTACGGTCGTGACCAGGGAGTCCGGGTGGTCCTGATGCTGGTCGATCAACCCCGCAGCGAGCATGTCGAACGGCAGCTTGACCGCCTGCGGGCATCCGGGGCTGAACTCCACTTCACCCACACCCGTGCCCGGACCCTGGCCGCCCTTCCCGGCCTGATTGTTCGCCACTCACACCGCGTCCGGCCACCGCTGATCCTGCCTCCCGGCGGCTCCTCCCCGATCGGTCTGATCGCCTACGTCGAGGTTGCGCTCGAGATCGCGGCGCAGGTGGAGGCGGGGGAGATGCCCGAGCCGTCGATGATCGTGGTGCCGCTCGGCAGCGGGGGCACCGCAGCCGGACTGCTGCTCGGACTCGGCTTGACTGACCTGAAGACCGGTGTCCTCGGGGTGGTGGTCAGCGACCAGCCCCGACTTGACCCTTCCGGGCTCGCCCGACGGGCCCGGGCGGCGGCCCGGCTGCTCCGGAAGCGGGGCTTCCCGGGTCCGGCGCCGGACCTCGATCCGGGCCGGGTCACCGTGCTCGGTGAGTGGCTCGGTGCCGGCTACGGGCATCCGGTCCCGGACGCCGACCGTGCGGTGGTCGAGGCGTCGGAAAGCGAGGGCCTCGTTCTCGACCCGGTCTACACCGGCAAGGCGATGGCCGCCCTCCGCACTATCAACGCGGAGGGTGGGCTCGGGTCCGAACCGGTGCTTTTTCTCGACACCAACGGACCTCGCCTGGCTGGATCAGTCCAGGGCGGGCCTGACCGTGGGATCCGGGGCTCCGGGCCGGTCGGGGCGGATCCTCAGTTGCCGGGCCAGCAGACCTGAAGGCCGAACTCCCTGGCTGCCTTTGACCCGGCGTCCAGGGGTGTCCCCTGCCGCTTGACGACGCTTTCCGGATCGGCTTCCAGCTCGGAGATCGCCCGTTCCATCTTCGCGGTCAGTTCGTCCCACTCTCTGCCGGTGTCGCCGTTTCCCTTCAACAACTTGAGTTTCGCCAGCTCGTCCCGGTAGGTGGGGATCACCTTCTTCTCGACGAACCCCGGCAGATCTTCGGCTTTCGGGTTCGTCCGGAAGAAGGCGGTCGCATCCTTCTGGCGTCGCTGATCGATCTGTCGGCAGATCTGGTCGGCCTTGGCGATCAGCTCGTCCCGGTCGAGTCCGGAGCTTCCGCCACAGGCGGCCAACCCCAGGGCCAGGAGGGGTACTGCCGCCAGGGCGGCAGTCTTGCCGGCCATGCCTGCCATCCTGGATTTCCACGGAGAGGAGCTCACTCTCCCGACCCGCAGACCTTCATCCCGAAGTCCAGGGCCGCCCGGTTGGCCTCCTCCAGCGGTGAGGTTCCACCCTTGATCACGGCGGCCGGGTCGGCTGCAAACTCGTTCACGCCCTTCTCCAGCTTGGCGATCATGTCGTTCCAGGCCTGTTCAGAGTCGCCGTCGGGTTCCAGGGCCTTCAGGTCCCTGATCTCGTTCCTGTAGAGCGGCACCAGTTCGTCTTTGATGAAGGCCGTCAGTTCGGCGGTGGACGGATCCCCTTCGAAGGCCGTGGCAGCCTTCTGCTGGAGGTCCTGCTTGCCGGTCTCGCAGATCTTGTCGCCCTGGGCGATCAACTCGTCCTTGTCGAGGCCGGAGTCGCCCCCACAAGCGGTGAAGGAGATCGATACTGCGAGCAGGGCCGCGAACGCGGCGACGTTTCTCTTCATGGATTCCTTTCGGGGCGCGGGCCGGGCCGGGAAGCGGGAATCTACCGGTCCAGCGGGATCGCCCCCGCCCGATCGGTTTACCGTCGTCTGAGACCATGGTCCGATGCTTCATCACGTGGCGATCGAAGTGCATCCCGCGGACGCCGAATCCGATGGCCGGTTCTGGGCTGCGGTCGGCTTCACCGTGGTCACACCACCGGCGGCGCTCGGCCCCGGGTTCGACTGGTTCGAGCGGGCCGGCACCCAGATTCACCTGATCCACCGGGAGAATCCGGTGGTTCCGGAGCAGGGTCACCCGGCGGTGGTCACGGACGATTTCGATTCGGCGATCGAACGGGTCCGGGCACTAGGAATCGAGGTCGAGGAGGGGCGGCAGCTCTGGGGTGAGCGGCGGGCCAAGGCCGCCCTCCCGAGCGGGCACACGGTTGAGCTGATGGCCGCGCCACCGGATCAGCCCTGAGCGCCGGGCCGGTCGCGGCCGGCGATCCTCCTCGTGACCGGTCCTGTCGGTAGGTTCGGGGGCGTGCGTTACCCGACCGAGAACTTCACCCCGGCCGAGCGTGAACTGCTCGCTCCCTACTTCACCAACCTGGACCGTCCGGTCTTCGCTCTGACCAACCTGCCGGAGACCGTGAAGGGGGCGCTCTTCGCCCGCTACTCAAGGTACGGAGGCACCCTGCGGAGGCTCTTTCTGGATGAGTTCTCGGGCGACATCCCTTCCGGCGGAAGGCCCTTCGACGGGGCCGAAGGTGAACGGGCGGCACGGCTCTACGAGAGTGTCTTCGTCGGCTTCGGTGACGACTCGATCGCCCAGCTCGGTGGCGCCCATGTCGCCTGCGAGTGGGTTTCGAACATCCTCACCAAGCAGCTTCAGCGCGGCCGGCTGGCGGCCTATCTGGAACAGTCCACCCGCTACATCCCGTACGACGCGGAGATGCCCGGCGGGGGCTACCGGTACTACCGCGATGATGGGTTCGGCCCGGAGTTCCGGACGGCGATGGACGAGATCTTTTCGATCTACTCCGAGGCCCTGGCCAGGGTCGAGGCCTGGGCTGCCGACCGCTGGCCCCGCCAGGAGGGCGAACCCGAAGGTCCCTGGTCCCGCTCGATCCGGGCGAAGGCCCTCGACCTGTTGCGCGGTCTCCTGCCGGCGGCGACTCTGAGCCACGTCGGGATCTTCGCTTCCGGTCAGGCCTGGGAGCAGCTTCTGTTCAGGCTGATGGCCTCGCCGCTTCCCGAGGCCCGCCAGTTCGGTGGCATGATTCTGGATCAGCTCGGCCAGGTGATCCCCAGCTTCGTCTCCCGTGTGGAACGCCCCGATCGCGGCGGCGAGTGGATCTCTCACCTCGAGCGCCGACGCGAGCAGACCGAAAGCTGGATTGAGCGGCTCGGACTGGATCACCGGGCGGTAGTGGACCGTGATCCCGGGCCCTCGGTTGAACTGGTTCGGGTCCGCGGGTCCGAGGATGACCTGCTTGCGGCCGGCCTCTTCGAGGAAGCCGCGGTTCCCGAGTCCGAGATCGCCGCCCGGATCGCCCGAATCGGCGGCCCGGAGCGGGCCGAACTGATGGCGGCTCTCGTCGGCGAGCGCCGGAACCGCCGCCACCGGCCCGGTCGTGGCTTCGAGTCGGTCAGCTACCGATTCGAGATCGTCTCCGACTACGGGGCCTTCCGCGACCTTCAGCGCCATCGCATGCTGACCTGCCAGTGGCAGACGCTGACCCCGGATCTCGGTGCGGGTGCTCCGGCAGAGGTCGTCGAGGCAGGGGTAGGGGACCAGTACCAGCGGGCACTCGAGATCTCCCGGAACGAGTATGAGCGTCTTGTCACCTCGGGGATGCCGGAGCTCGCTCCGTACGCGCTCTGCCTCGGCTACCGGATCAGGTACGTGCTGGACCTCAACGCCCGCGAGGCGATGCAGCTGATCGAGCTCCGCTCCGGACGCGAGGGACACCCGACCTACCGGGCGGTCGCCCAGACGATGCATGAAGAGATCGCCACCGTGCATCCCTCGGTGGCGGCGGCGATGACCCATCTCGACAGTTCATCCGAACCGCGGCTGGAACGGATGCTTTCCGAGATCCGGACCCACCGCAAGCTGCTCGCCGCCGGCGAGACATCGAAGGCACCGCCCGGGTTCTCCGAACTCGGCTGAGTCGGGCCGGTACCCTTTCCCGATGTTTCCCAGCCGAACTCTCCGGGCCTGGCCCTGCGCTCTCTGCCTTCTGCTGTTCGCCTCGATGGTCGTTCTCGCGGCCTGCTCCTCCAACCCGGAGGACTCCGCCGCCCGGTCGGCCCATTGGCAGCCCCGTCCGACCACCGCTTCCTGGCAGTTCCAGCTTCAGGGAAAGATCGATACCTCGATTCCCGCCCCGGTCTACGAGGTCGACGGTTTCGACGTTCCGGCCAAGACGGTCCGCAAGCTCCAGCGGATGGGCCGCAAGGTGATCTGTTACATCGACGTCGGCAGCTGGGAGACCTACCGTCCCGACGCCAAGCGGTTCCCGAAATCGGTGATCGGCAAGAAGTACGAGGGTTTTCCCGACGAGCGCTGGCTCGACATCCGTCGTTTTCGCAAGTTCGCGAAGCCGCTCAAGAGCCGGATCGCGATGTGTGCCCGCAAGGGTTTCGACGCCCTCGAGCCGGACAACATCAACGGCTGGGAGAACCCGACCGGCTTCCCGATCACCCGCAGGCATCAGCTCCGGTTCAATCGCTGGATCGCCAAACAGGCCCACCGCAACGGGCTCGCGGTCGGTCTGAAGAACGACGGCCCCCAGGCCCGCCAGCTGGTCAACCAGTTTGATTTCGCGGTGGTCGAACAGTGCTTCCAGTACAACGAGTGCGACCAGTACCTGCCGTTCATCCGCAAGGGCAAGGCGGTCTTCGAGGTCGAGTACGAGCTCCCGCCGAGCAAGTTCTGCGCCAGGGCGAAGAAGATCAGGTTCAGCGCGATCCGCAAGGAGTACGACCTCTTCGCGAGACCCTGGAGACCCTGCCGCTAGGCGGGCGGCCCGCAGGAACCACCAGCCGTCCGCTGGCTTCGTCGACGGCCGGAAATCACAGCTCACCTACCCACGTAGTATCGCGGTGATTTCCGGCCTTTACTCCTCGCCAGCGCACGGCTGGAGGCCCCTGCGAACCACCCGCGAGTCCCCCGTGAACCCCGTTCTGGAGCCGGTTTGGGCGGTATGGCCGCCACAATCGGCTCCAGAACCGTTCTGGGGGTGTGACGAGCGAGCGGCCCCTGCGAACCACCCGCGGGTCTTCGCGCCCCTCGATGGCTGGGCGAGCTTTCGGCGGGGGTTCTTCGCACCATTGGCGTACAAACCTCCCCTCGGCGGCTGTGGGTCGCGCGGCGTGGTGGCGGCCCCGGGTGTTCTCAGGCGAGCAGGTCGGTCAGGGCGTTGATCCGGTGATCCGGCCGGATGGTCCCGCTGTCCGGCCCGCCGGAGGACTCGTTGCCGGCGACCAGGATGCCGTCGATTCCGGCCCGCTGGGCCCCGCCGACATCGGTGTCGAGCCGGTCGCCGACCATCGCCACCGAAGCCCCCGTCGGTAGGTCGAGTACATCGAGCCCGGCCTCGAATATCGGGGCTTCCGGCTTGCCTGCGATCCGGGCGCTGCGGCCCGAGGCGGTCTCGACCGCGGCCAGGATCGATCCGGTTCCGGGCCAGAGGCCATCTGGCATCGGCATGGTCGGGTCCCGGGCGGTGGCGGCGAGGAACGCTCCGGAACGGGCCGCCATCGCGGTAGCTCGCAGCTCGGCGTAATCAAATCCGTCGTGGGCCGTGACCAGCACCGCCTCGGCCTGCTTCCACCGGTCCAGGGCGGTTGGCGCCAGCCCGGACTCCGCCACCTGTTCGAGGAAGGAGCGGGTGCCGGTCGCCAGCACCGGGGCACCTTCACCGACCTCCCGCCGGGTCAGGTCGAGCAGGACCCGGCCTGCCGTGATCATCCGTGACTCCTCGACCTCGACCCCGTGGTTTCCAAGCTGCTCGGACCGTTCGGACGGACTGAGCCGGGGGCTGTTGGTGACGAAGGCGACCGGTTTGCCGGCCCGGGCAAGTTCCCGAATCGTCTCGGCGGCACCCGGGATCATCTCGCCGCCCAGCCAGACCACCCCGTCGAGATCGATCAGAAACCCGTCGTAGTGATCGGCGACCGCCATTGCCGAAGGGTAGATCAAGGCCGACATCCCGGAACAGACCGATGGTCTTCGGTGGCCGGAGGACCGGCCGAAGGGAACGTTCGGAACCCACGCTTTATGGTGAACTCCATGTCTTCCGGCCCGAGACCCGCCGCTTCCGCCCCGGACGCATTTCGGGATGTCCTGCTGCTGTCCACGGGCGGGACGATCGCGATGGCAACCCCGGGGACTGCCGGGGGACTGCCGGGGGACGGGGCAGCATTGAAACTGGGAGCCGGGGATCTGCTCGGTTCGGTGCCGGTCGAGTCCTTTCCGTTCGAGGTGACGGCCGAGGCGGTGATCACCAAGCCGAGTGCCCACCACACGGCTGCCGATCAACTCGAGATCGCCCGACGGGCGCGGGATGCAGCCCGGGACGGCCTCGGTGTCGTGGTCACCCACGGCACCGACACCCTGGAGGAGATCACGATGCTGGCCGACCTGATGCACGACGCGGAGGCACCGATCATTTTCACCGGTGCGATCCGGCCCGCCTCGCTGCCGGGTGCCGACGGTCCGGCGAACGTGACCGACGCGGTCACCGTCGCCGCCTGGTCCGGGGCGGCCGATCAGGGCGCGATGGTCTGCTTCGGCGGCGAGATTCATTTCGCCCGCGAGGTCCGCAAGACCGACACCACCTCGCCCACGGCGTTCTCCTCCCCGCAGACCGGCCCGGCCGGCCAGATCCGGGAAGGGCGCCCCGAACTCTGGCGCCGGGCGGAGCGAGCCTTCGCCCTGAACCCGACCCGGCTCGACTTCCACGTTCCGGTGGTCCCCGCTTTTTCCGGTGATGACGGACGGCTGGCCCGCAGCGTCCTGGCGGCCGAACCGGACGGGGTGGTGGTCGAGACCCTCGGGGCCGGCCACCTCTCGCCGGCCGCGTTCGAGATCTGGGCCGAGGCGGCTGACCGGATCCCGATCCTCGCCACCTCGCGGCCCGAACGCGGGACGATCCTGCGCTCGACCTACACCTACGAGGCCTCCGAAATAGCGCTTCGACGATCCGGGATCATCCCGGCCGGCTACCTCTCGCCACAGGCCGCCCGGATCAAGCTGCTCGCCTGTCTCGGCACCGGTCTCGACCGCGAAGCGACTGTCGCCGCCTTCTCGGTTGACGATCGCTGATCGGCCTGGCAGTAGTCTCCGCCCATGGAGGAACTCGACCAAGGCGAAGCAGGGCTGCGGGATCCGCACGAAGGCCACGGCTACAGCGCCGACAAGGAACCACTACTGAAGCGACTCCGCCGGATCGAGGGCCAGGTGCGGGGGATCGAGTCAATGGTCGAGGAGAACCGCTACTGCATCGATGTGGTCACCCAGATCACGGCCGTGCAGGCAGCTCTCGACAAGGTCGCCCTCGGACTGCTCGAGGATCACGCCTCGCACTGCGTGGTCGGGGCCGCAGATCCGGAGGTCCGGGACGAGCGGACCGAGGAGCTGATGAGCGTGGTCCGGCGGATGCTCCGCCACGGCTGAACCGGCAGGGCCTCACCCAAGTCCGGATCGAAGTTCACTCTTTGCCGGCAGGGGCCGTTCAACCCGCGGCGCGGATCGCGGCCAGCAGTTCCTGCTTGGTCATCTTCGACCGGCCTTCGATCTCCAGGTCCCGGGCGATCTCGTAAAGCTCTGACTTGGTCGCATCGGCGGGAGGTTGGGGAACGGGGGCCACACCATCCGGCGTGGCGGCTGCGGTCTCATCGGCCGCTGCTGCCGCCGGTTTCCCGTCGTCCAGCGGGGGAATACGGTCAATTCCGGATCCTCCGGCTGTCGGGGTTGACCCGGCCGGTCCGGTGGCGGAATCCACGGCAATCTCGTTCTCGGCCCGGACCCGGCGCCAGGATGCGACCAGCGCGGCGGCTCCTGCGGCGATCGATATGGCGATGATCTTCTTCATTTCGGGATCCGGCCGGTGGTTCCGACTCGACCTTGCCGGAACTGGTCCGGTCTGTTCGGCGGACTCTACCGGTGTCGTGGCGATCCGGCATCCGATCCGACTACGCTCGAGGAGTGAACTCGGGACAGCCAGAGCGATCCCGCCGGTTCCGGGGCCCCGGAACCGGGGCGGTTCTGCTCGTGGCGCTGGCCTTGGCCGGATTTTCCGGCTCCGTTCCGGTCGGAGCCGATCCCCCGGCCACCGTCGAGCGGGCCGGAATGCCGTTTCGGGGAGCGGTGCTGCCGATTGACGGCGGCCTGCGGCGTTGGATCAAGGGTCGTTCCTGGCATCGTGGCTGTCCGGTGCCGTTGAAGCATCTGAGGCTGGTCACCTTCCGCCACCACGGCTTCGACCGGCGCATACATTCGGGCAGGCTAGTTGTGAATGCTCGCTACGCCCGCGGGATTCTCAGAGTGATGAAGGTTCTCTACCGGCGACACTTTCCGATCCGACGGGCCCGCCTGGTGGATGCCTACGGGGCTGACGACCATCGCTCGATGAACGCCGACAACACTTCGGCTTTCAACTGCCGCGAGATTGCGGGCCGGCCGGGTGTCTGGTCCGAGCATGCCCACGGCCGGGCGATCGACCTCAACCCGGTCGAGAATCCGTGGGTGGAAAGCTCGGGCCGGGTGTCACCCCCGGCCGGCCGCCCCTTCGCCCGACGGTCCAGGCATCGACCGGGCATGGTCCACCGGCGGGACTTCGTGGTCCGCGCCTTCGCCAGAGCCGGCTGGAAGTGGGGAGGCAACTGGCCCTGGCCCAGGGACTACCAGCATTTCTCCACCACCGGCCACTGACCCTGGGCCACCAGCCGCCCGCTCGCTTCGTCAGCAGCCGAAAATGAGGAGCTCACGTACCGGCTCCGTACTATCGCCCCTCATTTGCGGCTGAATCCTCGCGAGCGAACGGCTGGAGGCCCAGGGGAACCAGCCACCAGCCGCCCGCTCGCTTCATCAGCAAGCAATTCCACGACCTGAGGTTCTGTAGCCGAGCCAGGTGCCGTCTGGACCGGAGGGACAGTACGAGGGACGTACGGCCCGCAGGTCCCGGCAGTGCATGGCGCCGCGCCACAGGATCAGAGATCAGGTACTGAGGTGCTGAGCGCCCGGCCGGCGGTGTCCTGTGACTGATCGACAGTGCTACGCACGGCGAATGGTCACAGGTGCCGCTGGGTTTGAGGACGGATCTGAGGTTCTGTAGCCGAGCCAGGTGCCGTCTGGACCGGAGGGACAGTACTCAAGAGGTACGCCTCAGGGCAATCGGTTGAAGTGTGGATCTCTGGTTCTGTGGCCAAGCCAGGTGCTGCCGGGACCGGAGGGACAGTACTAAGACGTACGGCCCGTAGGTCCCGGCAGTGCATGGCGCCGCGCCACAGGATCAGAGATCAGCCGCAGCCGGTGTTGTTTCCGCAGGACGAGCAGGTGTAGCAGGACCCGGTCCGCTGCATCATGCCTCCGCACTGGTCGCAGGCCGGTCCGAGCTCGGCGGCGCCGCTGCTCACGTTCAGCCTCGCCGGCACCACCGGGACGTCTTCGGTCAGGGCCGAGCCGGCCGGCACGGCGGTTCCGCCGGTGTCGGCGACCGGTTCCTGGCTGTCCCCGTTCCCGTTCCCGGAACCGTTGGCCAGGTTGATCCCGGTGTCCCCGGCCTCCTTGCGGCTTCTCACTTCCGCGGTCAGGATTCCCTGTTCCTCGAGGAAGTCGGCATCCTCGATGAACTGGGAGGCCAGCCAGCGCATGATGTAGTCCGGCATCGACTTGGCGAACGGGATCTCCGGGTTGCCGGTCATCCCCTCTGGGTCGAAACGCATGTAGCTGAACTTGTTGACGAAGACCTCGAGCGGCACTCCGTACTGGAGTCCGAGCGAGATCGCGGTGGCGAAGGCGTTCATCATGCCGCGCATGGTTGAGCCTTCCTTGCCGATGTCGGTCAGGAAGATCTCCCCGACCGAGCCGTCCCGGTACTTGCCGGCGGTGATGTATCCCTCGTGACCTCCGACCGAGAACTTGTGGGTGACCGAGTCGCGGGTTTTCGGCATCCGGTGGCGCTTCGGGCCTTCCTCCACCGGCGCCTCGGCCGCCTCCTCCTTGTCCTTCTTGTCCTGGGCGTCGGTGCGGAGCGCCTGGGCGGTCTTCGAGCCGTCCCGGTAGATCGCGAGGGCCTTGAGGCCACCTTCCCAGCCGCGGGTGTAGGCGTCGGCGATGTCCTCGATCGTGGCGTCGTTCGGCATGTTGACCGTCTTCGAGATCGCCCCGGAAAGGAACGGCTGGGTGGCCGCCATCATGTCGATGTGGCCGGTGTGCGAGATCGCCCGTTCACCGACCGCCACATCGAACACCGCCAGATGCTCCTCCTTGAGGCCGGGCGCCCCGACGATCGTGTTGTTTTCGTTGATCCAGGCTTCGATCTGGTCGATCTCCGCGTCCGAGTAGCCGAGCGTCCTCAGGGCCAGAGGCACCGACCGGTTGACGATCGTCATGCTGCCGCCGCCCACCAGCTCCTTGAACTTGACCAGCGAGAAGTCCGGCTCGATCCCGGTGGTGTCGCAGTCCATCAGGAAGCTGATCGTTCCGGTCGGGGCCAGCACCGTTGCCTGGGCGTTGCGGTAGCCGTGCTCCTCGCCGGTGGCGACCGCGACATCCCACTCCTCGCGGGCGGCGGTGAGCAGCTCCTCGTAGACCCCGTTGCCGTCGATCTCGTAGGCGGCATCCCGGTGCATCCGCATCACCCGGTTGTGCGGTTCGCGGTTCAGTTCGTAGGCGTCGTACGGACCCATCGCGGCGGCGACCTCGGCCGAGCGCCGGTAGGCGCGGCCGGTCATCAGCGAGGTGATCGCAGCGGCCACGTTGCGGCCCTCGTCCGAGTCGTACGGCATCCCGTCCGACATCAGGAGTGCGCCGAGGTTGGCGTAGCCGAGGCCGAGCTGACGGAACGCCCGGGCGTTCTTCCCGATCTCCTCAGTCGGGTAGCTGGACGGGCTGACCACTATCTCCTGGGCGAGAAACACGGTGTCGACCACAGCCGAGAAGCCGGCGGCATCGAAGCTGCCGTCCTCCCGACGGAACTTCATCAGGTTGATCGAAGCCAGGTTGCAGGCCGAGTCGTCCACATGCATGTACTCGGAGCAGTTCGCCACCACGAACCCGTCCACGATGTAGGAGTGGTGGAGCGGCTCGGTCAGGTTGTAGACCATCTCCTGACCGTCCTCCTCCCGAGTGAGCAGCGTGGTGTGTTGCTTGGTCCGGTAGCGACCGGTTTCACCGATCAGCGCGGTGAGCGCGGCGTTCTTGCGGGGGGTGGAGAAGCCGATCTCCTGAGCGAAGCGGACCATGTCGGTGCCGGTGACCCGGAGGTCGTAGCCGGTCCGCGACTGGTACTCGACCGTGGTGCCGTCCTTGCGGGTGTAGGTGAAAGAGGGCTTCTCGCTCTCGGACACCTTGTAGATCCGCCCCCGCACCCCGAACGAACTGAGCATTTTCTGGACATCCTTGAGCATCGCCTCGCTGCGACTGCCGAGTCCGACGTACCGGTTGGCCTTGCCACCCGCCTCGACCCTCGAGACGCAGCCATCGGCGCCGTAGAGTCCGGCCAGGAAGGTGGCCTGAATCTCTGCCGGTGCGCTGAAGATCGACTCCGGAACCCTTTTCCCGTGAGACCGGGCGGAGCTCACACCGAGCTCCTTGAACAGATTCCTGACCGCTTCACTGCCCACCCGCAGTTGTTCGGTCCCGTTCTCCATCTCCTGTCGCGAGACGCCGCCGAACAGATCGGTCAGCACCTGCTCATGCCGGTCGGCCATGCCGTCGGCGAGATCGTCGCCACCGTAGGTCCAGTTGGTCTGCGCTTCGGTCAGCGAGCCGTCACCGATCAGGTGGCCGGTCAGCTCCGCGAGGTCGGGACTCCAGTGAGTGGGGAGGGCATGATCCACCACCGATCCACCGCGGCTGAAGGACTTGACCCTGGCTTCGGTCTTCGCCGGCAGCTCGAGCTTCGCCTCGGTGGCCGCGGTCGCACTGTCGTTGAGCATGACCCGGTCGCTGTCGGTCAGTTCGCCGGCCGCAACGTAGCCCCGGTTCAGGGTCCAGAGCCGGTGGTTTTCGGTGCAGCGGAGGGTGGCCCCGTTGGTGAAGGTGAGGTTGAGGATCGGCTTGATCCCGTTCTTCATCACGGCCAGCGGGGTGGTTGCGACCACACCCTGACCCTTGGGCCGCGGATCCGAACCGTTCTCGCCCGCGGTCTGGCGATGGGTGTACACATCGACCTTTTCGCCGGATGCGGACCGCTGGTAAAGGTCGGCGATCGGCATCAGCCCCTTGGTCGTGTGGACCCGGGTATCGCCGGGAAAGCACGGATTGGAGGCGTTGATCCGGCCCGACTCGGGGCAGGTGTGCCAGCGGTTGATGATCGTGTCGTACTGGACTCCGGGATCGGCGCACTGCCAGGCGGCATCGGCGATCTGGTTCATCAGGTCGCGGGCCGGAATCGACTTGACCGGTTTTCCGGAGGTCCGGGCGATCAACTCCCACTCCTCGTCGGCGGCCACGGCCTCCATGAACTCATCCGAGATCCGCACCGAGTTGTTCGCGTTCTGGTACTGGATCGAGGTGAAGCCGTCCCCGTCGATCGACATGTCGAAGCCGGCGTCCCGCAGTGCCGCTGCCTTCTTCTCCTCGTCCGCCTTGCACCAGATGAAGTGCTCGATGTCCGGATGGTCGACGTCCAGCACCACCATCTTCGCCGCCCGGCGGGTCTTGCCGCCGGACTTGATCGTGCCGGCCCAGGAGTCCGCACCGCGCATGAAGCTGACCGGACCGGAGGCGGTGCCGCCCTTGGCCAGGTGCTCCATCGAGCCACGGATGTTGGAGAGGTTGATCCCGGAGCCGGATCCGCCGCGGAAGATCTTGCCCTCCTTGGTGTTCCAGTCGAGGATCGACTCCATCGTGTCCTCGACCGAGAGGATGAAGCAGGCCGAGCACTGGGGCTGCTCCTCGAAACCGACGTTGAACCAGACCGGCGAGTTGAAGGCCGCCTCCTGGTGGAGCAGGATCGCGGTCAGCTCGGCTTCGAAGGCGTCGGCGTCGGCATCGGAAGCGAAGTAACCACCTTCACGGCCCCACCTGGCGATCGTTCCGGCGACCCGGCCGATCATCTGTTTGACCGAGTTCTCCCGCTGCTCCGAACCGAGCTGGCCACGAAAGTACTTCTGGGCGACGATGTTGGTCGCGTTCTGGGACCAGCTCTTCGGGAACTCGACCCCGCGCTGCTCGAAGGCGGGGTTCTCCGGGTCGCCGATCACCGCATCGCGGATCTCCCACTCGACCTCGTCGAACGGATGTACACCTTCGTGGGTCAGCCGCCGCTCGACGACAACGCCGGCGCCGGCTGCACGGGGGGATGATGCGATTCGGGACTGGGACATACTCTGGCTCTCTCTCCTTGCTTGAAGCCGACTCGGCTCCGACTACTTGCTTGCTGGTGCTTCCGGGTGCTGCTCGGTCTTGCTGAAACTCGGTGATTCCTCAACTTCCGGCCGGTTCGGGGGTGAGGCGGTCCAGTTCAGCCTGGACGTCCTCGACCCCGAGTTGCCGGTAAACCGCGGCGAACTGGAGGTACGCGACCTGGTCGATCTCCTTGAGCCCGGCCAGGCAGAGGTCGCCGACCCGGGCCGCGGTGATCTCGCCTCCGGAGCGGACTGCCTCGGCCTCGATCCGGCCAACCAGGTCGTCGATTGCTTCCGGTTCGACCGGCCGTTTGTGCGAAGCCCGGGCCAGACCCCCTCGCAACTTGTCGTGATCGAAGGGCTGCAGCCGTCCGTCACGCTTGCGCACGAAAAGCGCCCGGACCTCATGCCGCTCGTAGGTGGTGAAGCGGTTCCCGCAGCCCGCGCACTGCCGACGGCGGCGCACCGCGGCGCCTTCCTCGGAGCTGCGACTCTCGAGAACTCGGCTTGATTCGTGTCCGCAGCGGGGGCACAGCACATGGACCATGATACTAGAAATGGCGTCGGACGAAACCGGCTAACGCTACATATGGTGTATCCACTCAGTTTCGATCCCGCAACAAGCGGGAACTTTCCTGCCGATCGCGGGATCGGGCACTACCTGTGGTGTCGCCTGCTCCGGCTCTGTAGGATGGGCCCGTGACTCGACGGGTCAGAAAGCAGATGGCCGCCCGGGCCCGGTTCGTCCGGGAGCGGGCCAGGCAGCGGGCCGGTGATGCCCGCGACGCCGCGGTGGAGCGGGCCGACATCGCCCGCACGGCAACCGTTGAACGGGCCGGTCATGTCCGTGAGGTGGCGGCCGTCCGGGCCACCGCGATCCGCGAGTCTGCCACCGAGACGATCCGGGCGGTCAAACCACGCTTCCGCGGGGTCTCCCACGAGTGGGCCTTCTTTCTCTCGATCGGCCTCGGGATCGCCCTGCTGACGATCGCCGACACCACCCTGAAGCTGGTCGCGGTGGCGATCTACTCGGCATCCCTTTGCGGGCTGTTCGGGACCAGCGCCCTCTACCACCGGATCGACTGGCAAAACTCGAAGGCCCGGATGCTGATGCGGCGGCTCGATCACTCGATGATCTTCCTGTTGATTGCCGGAACGGTCACCCCGTTCGCCCTCTTGACCATGAGCGGCACCTGGTCGACCGCGATCCTGGTCGCGGTCTGGACGGCGGCGGTACTGGGAATCACGATCGAACTGGTCTGGACCTCGTCCCCCAAGTGGGTGAGTGCCCTGATCTACGTCGCGGTCGGATGGATCGGTGCGGTCGCCTTCCCTCACATCATCGGCACCGCCGGGCTCTGGGCCGGGGCGTTGATCGCCGCCGGCGGTCTGCTCTACACGGCCGGGGCCGTGATCTACGCGACCGGACGGCCAGACCCGAACCCGACCCTGTTCGGGTATCACGAGATCTTTCACCTGTTCGTGATCGGGGCGGCCGGGCTCCATTTCGCGGCGATCGCCTTCTTCGCTCTCTGACCCTGATGCAGACCGGCAACCCACTCAGCCCGGGATCCGCTTCCCCCGAGTGGTCGCAGCTCACTGTGGGGGACCACATGGTCCGGACGCTGTCCGCCGGTCCCGGGCAGGCCAGCGAGGCGGTGGTCTTCGTGCACGGCAACCCCGGTTCGGCCGCCGACTTCAGCGGGCTGGTGGAACTGGTGAGCGGACATCACCGCGCGGTGGCGATCGAGCTGCCGGATTTCGGCCAGTCGGTGGCGGCCCCCGGTTTCGATCACACCGTGGCCGGCTACTCCGACTTTCTCGGGGCGGCGATCGACACGCTCGGCATCGATCGGGTGATCATCGCGCTCCACGACCTCGGCGGGCCGATCGGACTCCGCTGGATCGCCGGAAATCTCGACCGGGTTGCCGCGGTCTGCCTGATCAACACCGGGATCCTGCCCGGCTACCGCTGGCACCGGGCGGCCCGGATCTGGCAGACGCCCGTCCTCGGGGAGCTCGCCCAGGCGGCCACGATCGGACCGGTTTTCCGTCGCTCGATCATGTCGGCGGAGCCGCGCAGCCTGCCCCGCGAGTTCGTCGACGAGATGTACTCCAACTTCGACCGCCGAACCCGGGCGGCGGTGCTCGACATCTACCGCGATCTCAAGTCGGTGGGTGATCAGGCGGAAGGGGCGGCCCGCACTCTCGCCGCCGCCGATCTGCCCGGCCTGGTGATCTGGGGCGCCGGTGACCCGTATCTGCCGGTCACTTTCGCCGAGAAGCAGAAGCTGATCCTGCCCTCGGCCGAGATCGAGATCCTGCCCGACTCAGGCCACTGGCCCTTCATCGACGATCCGGCAGCAACCGGCTCCCTGCTCACAGATTTTCTGGCGGAACTCGGCTAGTTGCGAAAGACGGGCGTCGCCTGAAGGCCCCTGATCAACAGTCAACCCGTTGACGGGGGATACTCACCTTTCGCTTCAGTCCCTTGGGAATGCGTTTGGTGAAGGTGGCACTCAGTCTTGTGTATACGTTGACTTGGCCGCAACGCCGGATACGGCTGAGGGTGATCCGGGCGGGGAAGCGCTTGTGACCGGTCATGTCCGGCTTCGTCCACCAGTAGATCGCCCTGGCCCGGGCCTTGGGATAGCCCCAGACGGTCCACCTCCGGATCACAAATGTATCCAACCCGCTGATCGATCCGGGGCGGACGTTGCGGCGCCCCAGCAGGACCTGCGGCCGCTGGTCAAAGAAGGTCCCGTAACCCTGCTCCCAGACACCGACGAAGACGGAACGCTGGCGAGTCGATGCTGCATAGGTGACCCTCACCGACCATCCTATTTCCGCCCACCGTCCCCGGCGAGCCTGGCAGTAGCCGCTGCCAGGGCCCTCCTTGCACAACCATTTGCCACGAATGAGTTCTCCACGGGATGTCCCGCTCCAACCGGCGCCACCGGAGCGGATGCTGCGGGCGATCCGCATGGCGGTACGACAGTTGACCCGGCCCCGTCTTCGGACCTTTATCCGGTAATCCTTGCTGATGAACGAGCCACAGCGGATGAACCTGCTGCTCTTCGTGACCGAGAGCTCGGCTGAGTTTGGCATCAATTCCAATTCCGATTGGCCCGATGAGGCAACAGCGGGAAACGCAAGGATTCCGAGGGCGGCACCGAGCACTAGTAGTTTCTTCCTTGACACTTTGCTCCGATCAGTTATTCGCGCAGAGAGCGCGGCCGGAGCAGTCTAATTCAGAACCCGGTCAGCCGGAGGCGAATGGACGAGGTCCGGCCAGGCCCGACGGGTTCAGTCGCTTCGCCGCATCCTGGCGGGATTCAACAATGGTAGAACGATGTCAACCAATGGTAGAATCGGTTTCGTGACCGACCTGAACATCAAGATTCCGGAGGCTCACGAGCTGGCCAGGGAACTCTCCGAGATGACCGGGGAGAGCATGGCCCGCGCCACCACCGAGGCCATTCGCGAACGGCGGGATAGGCTTGCCAGAAGGAAGGCGGGAACTACCGAGCGGCTGATGGCGATCGCCCGGAATATCCGTGAGGAACTGCCGGAGGAAATGCTTTCCGGTGATCCCACCGACGAGCTGTACGACGAATGGGGGCTGCCGGTTGGTAATCGATACCTCAGCGATAGTGGCGATTCTCCAGAGTGAGGCCGATGCCGAAAGGCTCTTGGGTCTCATAGTTGCGAGCAGCGGCTGTCGGATGTCGGTGGCGAGCTACGTCGAGCTTGGAGTGGTGGCTGACCGCGCCGGTAGCCCCCGCGTGGCACGCTCGATGGACCTCCTGATTGAGACCGCCGAGATTTCGCTCGAACCCGTGGCCGTTTCCCAGGCACGCCTCGCTCGCAGAGCCCATGCTCGGTTCGGTCGTGCCAGCGGTAGCCCGGCAAGACTCAACTTCGGGGGCTGCTTCGCCTACGCCCTCGCCAGGGACCTTGGTGAGCCCCTCCTATTCAAGGGAGAGGACTTCACCCATACGGACGTCGAGCCGGTTCGGACGGAGCCATGAATGGCTGACTGGCCGGGGATCAGGCGTTACCTCACCTCTGAATACAGGGTCGAGACGGAAACCGGGGAGTACGTCAGTTTCCGGCGGCCGGCCGGGGATGGCCGGACCGTGAGCGTCGTGGTGGTGGATCACGGCGAGCATTACGGCCGCTCCTGGGTGGGGATCGGCTCGCCGGTGGGTCGGCGCAATCAGGCGCCGGGCGGTCCGACCGGAATCGAGCTGCTGAAGATCAACGCGGACCTGCCCTGCGGCGGCCTCGCCCTGACCGAGGACGGGACGATCATGCTGGAGTACGCGGTCCGGATCAACGACATGGACCCGGAGGGACTGGAGGACCGGATCGCTTTCCTGGCCGAGATCGGTGCCGAACTCGGTGAGTGGTTCAACCGCACGGGCCGGGACCCGCTGAACCACCCAGGTCATGGAGGAGCTGACGATGGCAACCTGGGCTGACCTCTGCGATCACATCAGGGCAGGCTGGCCGATCCTCGAAGAGGAAGACACCCACCTCGCGATCGAGTTCGGCTTCGATACCGGTCGCACCCAGCGGGTGATGGTCTGGGATGACGGTCTCACCGATCACGGGCACTGGGTGGCGATCAAGACCCCGATCGCCGAGGTTTCCGAGATCGACCCAACCACCCTGCTACAGCGAAACGACCGGCTGCTCGCCGGCAGTATCGGCATCTACGAGAACGGGCTGGTGATGTTCCACTACCAGATCCGGATTGATGATCTCGACGAAACCGAGCTCGAAGTCGCCCTCGAAATGGTGGCCGTGGTCGGCGACGGCCTGGAGCTCGAGTACACCGGCAAGGACCGGTTCTGAAAGACCATCCCGACGTTCCGCGCGCTCGGCCTTTCAGGCCGGTGTGGATCCCGTGAACGTCAGCGGGCTGAGAGTTCGCCGGCCTCGATCGCGGCGGTGACCGCGCAGCCCGGTTCCGTTTCGTGGGCGCAGTTGCGGAAGCGGCAGTAGGCGGCGAGGCGTTCGATCTCGATTGCCCGTTCGTCGTCCAGTTCGGACTCGGTGGCGCCGGGGATCAGATCGTCCGCGTCGAGAGAGCCGGGGGCCCGGAGGCCGGGGGTGTCAATCAGGAGGGCCCCGCCGGGCAGGGGGAAGAGTTCCCGGCTGGTGGTGGCGTGTCGGCCGCGGTCGTCGGTCTCCCGGATCTCGGCGGTCTTCTGGCGTTCCCAGCCGAGCAGGGTGTTGGCCAGGGTGGACTTGCCGACCCCGGAGCGGCCCAGCATCACAACCGTCTCACCGGAGGCCAGCGACCCCTCCAGGGCATCGACCCCTTCGCCGCTGCGGGAACTGAGTACGAACACTTCGATCCCGGGAAAGGCCTGCTCGACCCGGCGCCCCAACTCGGTCGAACCCTCGCTCAGGTCCGACTTGGAGAGCGCGATCACCGGGGTTGCCCCGGAGGCCTCGGCCAGCCTCACCATCCGTTCCAGCCGCACCGGATCGTGCTCACGGTTCAGTGAGCTGATCACGATCGCCTTGTCGATGTTGGTGGCCAGCACCTGGATCCGGTCGCGGTCGGCCGCCGAGCGGCGGGCCAGCACGGTGCGGCGCGGCAGGATCTCCTGGATCGTCCCGTCCGGCAGGGCCGCCACCCAGTCACCGACCGCAGGCATCGCGGTTGCCTGGGAGCGATCCTGAAGCATCCGTCCCGCCGGCCTGCCGAGTAGCTCGCCGTCCACGGTCAACAGATCGACGATGTGGTTGCGGTGAAGCCCGGATACCCGGGCGGGAACCATCCCGTCCCGTTCACCGGACTCCCATGCTGCCCGGTCGGCCTCCTGCCAGCCGATCGCGGCCAGAGCAGGATCGATCATGCGGGGGGCAGGGGGCGAAAATCCATCTCCCGGAAGCTTAGAACGTCATGCCTTCTCACCCGCCTTCGATCACCACCACCGGTGGTACCATGTATGGCATGAACAAGACCACGCTCTATCTACCCGATGATCTGCGGACGGCGGTCAAGATTGCAGCCGCCCGGGACGGAGTGTCGGAGGCCGAGGTGATCAGGCGCGCAATCCGCACCGAGGTCGGCAGCGGTCGACCCCGGCCGAAGGGTGGGCTCTTCGCCGGAGGCAGGCCGATCGCCCGGGAAGTCGAGCAGTACTTGCCGGGTTTCGGGGAGCGATAATTGGCGGGTCTGATCGTCGATACCAGCGCTCTCCTGGCGTTCTTCGACTCTTCCGAACCGGACCACGATGCCGTAACCAGGTTTCTCGAAACCGAACCCGGTCCGTTCATCGTCTCGCCGTTCGTAATCGCCGAGCTCGACTACCTGGTTGCAACCAGGTACGGCGTTCAGGTCGAGCTGGACGTCCTCGATGCGCTCGCCTCCGGTGCCTGGGAGCTTCCGGCCGTCGACGCAAAAGAGCTCTCCCGGATCCACGACCTGATCGGCAGCTACCGGGACCAGAACGTCGGTGTCGCCGAAGCCTCAAACGTGCTGCTCGCCGACCGCTACGGCACTCGCGACATCCTGACCCTCGACCGAGGCCACTTCGAGAAGCTCCGTCCCCTCGGTAGCGGCCACTTCACGGTCCATCCTCGGGATCCGGCGTAGTCACAACCTCGGCCGCCGTAGGCTGTGTGGCAATGAGCCTTTCGCCCTCAGACGCCCACGGCGCCCCCCTGGGGGAAGACCGACGTCAGCTGATGCTTGACCTGCTCGACGGCAGGCCGGTCGATCGGGTGCCCGTCGGGTTCTGGTGGCATTACTACTCGGTCCCCGCTGCGATCCGGCTGGTCCAGAACCGGATCAAGGGTCCGTCCAGGGTCCCGCCGGAGGTCATCTGGAGGGTCATGCCGAACAACCCGTTCCGGGCCTACCTGAACGACGGTCTGCTCAAGGACAGCCTGGCTGGGCACAGGCGCGACTACCTGGCGCTTCGTCCGGATTTCGTCAAAATCATGTCGGACGGTTTCTTCAGCCACCCGTCGATTCTGGAGAACAGGGTCTCGACGGCGGCGGGGATGCGTCTGGTCACGCCGATCGGTCCCGACCACCCCTGGATCCGGCGCCAGGTCCAGTCTGTGAAAGAACTGGTCGACTTCTACGACGGTGAAGTGATGGTTTTCTACAGCGTCTTTGCGCCGATCCAGCAGTTCCGGCTCTTTGCCGAGTATGTGATCCGGGATGTCGAGGGCTTCCAGGACATGCTCCTCGAAGGCAGGGAGGACGTCGCGCGGGCCGCCGAGGTTGTCGCGGACGACACGATCCTGCTGCTGGATGCGCTCCGGGCCGAGACCGGGATCGACGGGGTGTTCTACTCGGTCCAGTCCGCGCAACGACCGGAATGCGACCGTGAGCATCACGACCAGTACATCAAGCCGACCGACCTGCGGGTGCTCGATCGGATCAACCAGCTCTGGGAACACAACATCCTGCACATCTGTGGCTACGAGCACTACCGGAACGATCTCGGTTACTACGCGCAGTATCCGGCCAGCGTCTACAACTGGGCGGTGCACACCGAGGGGGTTTCGATGGCCCAGGGCAAGGAGCTCTTCGACGGGGTCGTGCTCGGGGGCTTCGACAACAACGCCGGGTCGCTGATCGACGTCGGAACCCCCGCCGAGGTGGTTGACTTCACCCGCCAACTGGTCGAGGAAGCCGGGATCGACCGGCTGATCCTAGGTGCCGACTGCACGATCCCTCCGGACGCAGACCTGGACCGACTGGCCCTGATCCGTTACGCCGCAGCGGAAGCTTCACGCCATCCCGGGAGCTGATTGAGGAAGATCACCGCGGCCAGCGAGCCAACCCAAGGTTCAGGTGTGAAAGCCGCTGACCGGAATCGAACCGGCGACCCCTTCATCATGAGTGAGCCCAGGCCCGGCGGTCGATGACTTCGTCTGATCTAGGGTGAAAGTAAATCCCCTGCAAATACCATGCTTTCAGACGATGCGGGAGAAGCATCTCAGATCAACCAAGATCGCCCGATCTGGATGCAATGTTTCCGGAGAGTTCCCGGTGCGGCGTGGCGGTGTCCATCGGAGTCGCTCCCTCTGTCGAGGAAGCAGTTGCCCTGATCCTCCGGGGACCAGGCTCGGTGTAGCTTCGGGCGTGATTTCTTCCCCTGAGTTCGGGGTTGACGATGTACAGGCCGAGGAAGGCGACCTCCGTGGGCACGCGCGCAACCGGGAGTGCCGCCAAAGTGCGGTTTCCTTCGACCGAACGGAAGAAGCCCACAGGGTCGGCGAGCATGGAAAGGGGTCGCCACATCAAGCCCGCTGGGAGCCTTCGCGCTAACCGTCCCAGCCCATTCCCGAGTAGGCCCGCGTATCCGGCTTCGATCCCGGCCGGCAGCCCGCAAGCCAAGAGTCGCCGCGTGTAAAGACACAGCGATATTGGCTTGGACGAGGGAGACTTCGATCTCGCTCGGGGCACAGGAGCCCAGACGTGACGCCGAACATAGAGGGTGGGATTGGTAGGAGGTCCCCGCACTTTCCCATTTTCAGCGACTGGAGAGGAAAAGAGTAGGGTCATGCCCTACCAAGGACGAAATTAAGGTGTCGCCCATGAATTTCACCAAACGCCTCTCGGCAGTCACCGTCCTTGCCTGTGTCGCCGCTTTGACGGTCAGCGCTGTCGCCTCCGCCAAGATCATCACCAAGCCACTTGCCTTGCCGGGCAGTTCGATCACCGTCAACATCACTGGCAAGAAAGGGCAGCAGAAGATCTCTCTGCTGGACCTGAAGTACATCTGCCCGACCGGGTTCGGTCAGATCAACTCGCCGCGGATCGCGGGCATCGGCAGGGCCAAGATCAGCAAGAAGGGGAAGTTCGTCCTGAAGAAATCCGGTGTGAAGATCATCAACCCCGATACGAACAAGGCTTGGGGCAAAGGCGGCTTCGCCGTGAAGGGCAAGCTGGTCCGCGGCAGGCTGACCGGCAAGGTGACGGTCAAGCATGCTGAGTGCGGGCTGATCGGCGGCAAGATCGCCCAGTAGTCGGGAACTCTGAATCGGGCTGCTCAGTTATCCGGTCCGCTGGCCGTCGCTCAAGGCGGCAGCCAGTTCCCGGCGGGACGGGATGCGAAGCTTGGAGTAGGTATTGGCCAGGTGCTTTTCAACGGTCTTGACCGATACGAAAAGCTCTTGGCCAATCTCTCGGTTGGTCATCCCTGCGGCGGCCCGCTTCGCCACTCGTTCCTCCGACGCGGTGAGTGCTGCGACGCCGGTCCTTCGGATCCGGCGTGGGCGCCGGCCCAACAATCCGAGTTCCGCTCGGGTCCGGGACTCGAGCCGCACCGAACCGCATTCCGCGCCGATCCCGAGGGCTTCGAACTGGGCCTCCTCCGCATCTGCAGTACGCCCGGTCTCGCGCAGCAAGACCCCGTGGGCGTTCAAGGCGTAGCCGAGACCGAGCAGAACCTCAGTATCGCGCAGAGTCGCGACCGCCTCCTCCGTATGACCGAGCCCGGTTTCGCCGCGAACGGTCAGCCCGAGGTCCCGCAGGGTCGAGCCGATCAGGCGTGGGGCACCCCAAGGGAGTACCAGGTCCAGTTGCTCGAATAGAAGCTCCTGCGCCGCGGCATCTCGTCCCTTCATCCTTTCGAGGGTGGCGGCGGTTGAATTGACATCACTCAGCGCGAAGGGGCTGCGATGGCCTCCGGCCTCCGACTGGATCTTCTCGAGCAGCCGTCCGGCGCTGAGGATGTCCCCAGCCTCCAAGGCCAGATCGCAATGCGCCAGGTCCCAGGTCATGGACATCAGGGTGTCGAGGGACTGGCTCTCACCGGCGATGAGACTCAGGGTTTGCCCGGCAAGGTCGGCCTGCCCCAACTCAATCCGGCAGCGGGCGGCGACCACCAGGCTCAGGGGGTAGAAAATCTCCCATCCGTCTTCATGGGTGGCGACTGCGGCCTCGGCGTCGGCCAGCGACGCCTTGATTGCCCCGCGAAACAGACGTGGACAGGCGCGGCAGTAGCTGGCGCTGGCGAAGGTATGTGAAGAGCTGGCAAGGCGAGCTACGCCAAGCACCCGGGAGAGCAGTTCCTCGCCTTCCTTGTAGCAGTCGGCGGCCGCCAGGGCGCCCGTCGCGTATGACCAGGCGATACCACCCGGGCCTTCGTCTTCGAGCAGCTTGCCACCAGACCAAGCTCGTCGGGCAGTGTCGGCGGCATCCTCGGCGCTTCCCTCCACATCCATCATCAACTGGGCTGCACGGGCGGCTAGCATCGCCCGTTCCCCTGGAGTGTCACCGGGATACGGTTCAGCCAGCCCATGTTCCTTCAACGCAGTCCGGTCGGTGGCCGGCACGAACAGCAGAATTCCGACCAGGTTCGAAGACGCGACCAGGCTGAGTTCGGGGTCGATCTCTGCCATCTCGAGGATGCAACTCTGCAGCAGGTCGATCGCCTCGTTCCAGGCACCGGCGCTGTAGAAAACCCGGGCAGCCTCCAGTTTCAGGCTGAACGACAGCTTGGAATCCTCGATGGCTTCGGCCTCGGCCAGCAGTAGGCCAGCGGCTTCACCGTTGTTCGCGCGAGCATGTGCTCGGGCCCGGGCGAGCCGGAGGTCCTGATCGGTCTGGTCACCTGCGATCTCGACCGCCCGGTCAAGCAGTTCACTCGCCGTGGTGGGAGCGCCGCGCCCGTTGGCGGCGGCGGCCGCCGCGACCAGGATCCCGACTCCCGAGTCCCGGTCGTCTGGATGGGCTATCAGCAGATGAGGGGCTACCTTCTCGGAAGGATCGCCGGCCGCCACGCGGATCCTGATCGCCTCCCGGTGCTTCACGACCCTGCGGGTCGGGCCGATCTCCTGGCGTACGGCTTCCCGGACCATCGAGTGGGAGAAACGGGGCCGAGACCCGGCTTCGATCAGGTCCAGCCGATCAAGCCGATCGAGCAGACTCGCTCCCTCCGCTGGGCCGACCCCAGCCAGCTCGAAGAGTTGCGCCACCGGAGTCTCGTCACCTAGGATTTCAAGGGCCTCTACCAAGGCCATCGCGTGGGGTCCTTCACGATTGATCCTTCGGATCAGCCGCCGACTCAAGGTGGCCGGCGAGTAGGCGGCGATCTCCTCAACGTCGGCATCGGCGGGTCGAACTCCGGAGCTCTCCAGCGCGGTGGAGAGCTGGGTGACGAGGAAGGCGTTGCCTCCGGTCGCATCACGACACTCTTTCGCGAAGCTCTCCGGGATCTCGAGGTTGAGATGGCTGGCCATCACCAGCTGCACGGCCTCGGCGCTCAAGGGCTCCGGCGTCAGATTCGTTCTAGCGAGATCGAGGGTGGAGGAAAGCGGATTCTGGTCGAGCTCGGGTTCGCCGGTTCGCGCCGCCACGATCAGGGCGACGGGCAGGTCTCCGACCCGGGCGGAAAGGTGGGCGAGCCAGCGGGCGGATTGTTCGTCCGCCCACTGGATGTCATCGACGAAAAGGGCGAACGTCCTCTCTTCGGACAGGTTGGAGATCAGCCAGTAGAGCCCGTGGATTTCACCGTCCAGGCTGGTGTTCTCGACCGGGTCTGAATCGAATACCGGTCGAGACAGGGAGGCCATTCCCTCGAATACGGCTGAATCACGAACTACGCCCGATCCCTCCAGCAGCGGACCGAACAATTCTCGGACCAGGCCGAACGGCAGATCCCGGTCGATCTCACGGGCGGTGGCGAAGCTGGTGGCGATCTCACCTCCCACAAGGTGATCCCGTGCCTCTTCGAGCAGGCGGGTCTTGCCGAATCCGGCCCCGGCCTTGACCACCACGAGGCTCCCCTGACCCTGAGTGGCCAGTTCGACAGCGGCTCCGATTGCGGCAATCTCCCGGTCGCGTTCAAAGACCGGAACATTCGTAGTCATCGAGATGATTTTCGCAGCAATGCGCAAGACTCCGGTCTACGTGAGTGTCTTCGGTCGGTCAGATGACTTTCGCGGCAAAGCAGCAGGCTTTGGGCCCATCACCTCACTGTGCGTGCTGCCCGGTCTCGTCGTCGGCCCCGGTTCGGGCGGGGAGGACGGCGGCACGATGACCAAGGCTCAGTCCGCACGGGAGAAGGCCAAGTGCGAGATCTATTTCGTTGAGGAAAAGGTCTGTGACTCGATCGCGGATTGGATCAGAGGCGGCGCCGGAGACTTCGGCGTTTCGCTGCTGGTAGTCGAAGGCTTCCCGGCGAAGCTGCGCCAGAAGCTGGTCCAGGCCCAAGAGAGCCGGAACAAGAAGACAGGCAAGAAGCAGGCCCTGGAGGATCGCCTCCGCAAGGAAATACGCAACGAAATCGAGATCCAATACCGCCTCTCCCGAGAAGCCTGATCCGCGGGCAGGCCAGCACCTGAAGCCGACGACCGGAATCGAACCGGTGACCCCTTCATTACGAGTCAGTCCAGGCCCAGGAACTGATGATCCCGTTTGGTTTCGGGTGAACTCAAAGGCCCTGCAAACCAGGAGTTTTCGACCGATGTGTGAGGGGCATCTCAGGCCAAGCGGAATCGCCTGATCTGGATGCAATGTTCCCTGAGAGTTCCCGGCCCGGTGTGGAGGGATCCACCGGAGTCCCGTTCCTCGGGCGAGGGTATGGAACTCACTGCTCGTGGGTCCCTCACGGACGACGGCAGGGCCGGGTGAGGGTAGTGGCCGGAGTCGATCCACGCATCGTTCGCAGCCGCTACCGAGGTAATCCGCCGAAGGTGTCGCTGTAATAGGATCGAACTAGGTTTAAGCGTTCGACCCACTTCGGCCATGATTTCGAGCGATTCCTCACCCAAGTTCCAGAAGCCTCCTGTCACCGAGGTCATCGTTGGTGCCCAATTCACGGACGAAATCGTAGATTTGGACGTACTCGCCACTTTCTCCGTTTCGGTGCGAGACACCCATCGCCAGCGGCAGCAGCACCCACCCCTTCCGAGGCAGGCACTTGCGCCCTCAGGTCCACAGCCGCCAATCTCGTTTGAGTTTGAGCCTCAGTTTCCGTTCCCTCGAACATGGTTTCTGAATGACGATGGGAGCGAGTTGATCCAGGTGCAGGGAGACAGGCTCGTGTTGAATTGGCGTCGCTTGAATGTGGAAAGCGCCCCGTATCCAAGCTTTGAAGTCATCAGCAAAAGGTTCACCGAGCACTTTTCGGTCTTGTCCGCTGCTGCGAATGAGGCAGGCCGGGGAACACCGGTGGTCGATTTCTGTGAGGTGACTTACGTCAACCAGATTCCTTCCGATTTTGAGTCGCTTCGGCTCGGGAACGTCCTCGAAACCGTGTTGGAGCCGGACTTCGAGTTTCTGCCGCAAGGGCGAGATTCTCAGTTCTCGACCAGGTTTCAGATCGATCCGAACGAGAATGGAGGCGTAATAGGGTCGCTCACTTGCTCTTGCGCTCCTGGCATCGTTCCAGACGGGTCGTCAGCTTTTCTTCTTACGATGAGTGGGCAGGTGCAACCTGCGTCTACGGATGACGCAGGGATGTGGAAAGCCTTTGAAGTAGGTCACCATTGGGTGGTCAATGGATTCCGCGACATTACGACTTCCGAAATGCATGAGGTTTGGCAATACGAAGGGAGCGATGTGACTCATGGATAACAAAGCATTGGCAGCTACCTCCGCTGCTCTGGTAGGGATCGTTCCCACCGTGCCTGCTCTTCAACCTCAAGACTTTGGGAGTTCGATCTACGAGTCTCAGAGCCATTCCAGGATTCTTGTTCGTGCTCACGAAACAACGGAGCCAAACCCGGCTCTAACGTGGCTGCCAGATGCCCAGGAAAGCCTCTCGAAGCTAGCGTCGCTAAAGGAAAACTGGGATTCATACGGTGCCAAACCAATCGAACCGTGGGCAGCGGCGACAGGCGTGGATCGAGTCCGCCAGTTCATCGAAATCCGAAATCGGCGGCCCATCGCTCATCACCCCTAGACTAGAGATCAGGTGTTTCGAGGAAAGGACACAGTCGTGGGCAGTTCAAGTGCACCCGGAAGTCAGGTGAGGCGTAGTGCCTAGCATCGGGGTACCCGAGCTTCTGATCGTGCTGGTGGTCGCCGTCCTGATCCTCGGGCCGAAACGGATTCCGGCAGCCGCCCGCTCGGTCGGTGAGGGGATCCGCGGCTTTCGTGGCTCGCTCAAGGGCGGGAGCAGCGGCAAGGATGACCCGGACGAGTCTTCTGAGGCCGCCCGGATCAAGGAGAAGTCGAACCCCGGGGCATGAGCTTCGGGTGCCGCGGATCTGAGTCGGTTTGGTTCCGCTGAATCTCCCCAACTTTCTGACTCTGCTCCGCATCGTCGCGGTGCCGGTGGTCGTGGTCGCCCTGCTCGACGAGACCCCGAACGGGGACATGCTGGCCGCGATCGTGTTCGCGCTCGCCGCCCTGACCGACGGACTGGACGGTTACATCGCCCGCTCGCGGGACGCGGTCACCACCTTCGGCAAGCTGATGGACCCGCTGGCCGACAAGCTGCTGATCACCGCCGCCCTGATCTCCCTGGTTTCGCTGGGGCGGCTACCGGCCTGGGTGGCGATGGTGATCATCGCCCGGGAGTTCCTGATCACCGGGATCCGCTCGATCGCGGCCGAACGGGGGGTGGTGATCGCGGCCAGCTGGATGGGCAAGGTGAAGACCGTGCTCCAGATCGCCGCGGTGTTCGCGCTGATCATCGTGCATCCGGCACCGCTCTGGGTCGATCTCCTGGTCTACGCGGCGGTGATCGCGACCGTGGTCAGCGGCGCCGACTATGTGTTCGGGCTGCGACGCCGGCTGGCCGAACAGGCGGAACTGATCGAGGATCGAAAACGGCAGGGCCGCGGCGAACGCAAGCGGCTCCGTGATCACGACCCGGCCTGAGCGGCGGCCGGGGCCGGATCGCGCCCCGGCGTCGGCCGCTCCCCGGGATCAGGCCGCTTCCAGCTCCAGCCACTCCCGCATCGTGACGTGGCGGAGGATGTGGTTGCCGTCCTCGATCTCGCTGCGCAGGTTGCCGACCAGCCCGTAACGTTCGGCGACCACGTTGTGCTGGTGAATCGTTTCCAGGTTCTCCTGGCGGGCCATCACGAAGGCGTCATCCGGAAGGGCGCCGTACCCGGAGATCACCTGACGGATCATCTCCCGCACACAGTCCTCGACAAACCGCGGGTTCTCGTGGGCGGCGACCACCACCGAGAGCTCATCCGGGCGTTTCATCAACTCGTAGATCTCGGAGCTCATCGAGCTCTCGACCAGCCGGAGCAGGTCACGGGCGTCGATTCCGTCGGCCGCCCCGTTCGCTCCACCGATCCAGAGGGTCCCGATCCCCGCTGGTTGTGGGTGGCGATCGGCACCAGCTCGACGATCTCCCGGATCTGTTCGGCCGAGTAGCCGCGTTCGGCCAGCCGTTCCCGGGCGAGGTCGCGCACCATCTCCTGGGCGCAGGGGCAGGCGGTCATCCCCTGGGCCTCGACCCCGGTCACCGTCCTGGTCCGGCTCTCCGAGGCAACCGCGGTTCCCAGCAGGGTGTAGATCTCCTGGTTTTCGATCCCGGATGCCGGGGCCGGCCGGTCCTCGGCGAAGCGGGCCTTGATCGAGACCTCGGCCCGGATCCCGTGCTGCTTCTCCCGCACCAGTTCGGCGATCCGGGCGGCCAGCAGCTCGGCCCGCATCGCGCCGGTCGAGATCACATCCTCGATCGCCTCGGAAACGTTCTCCTCGAAGCGGGACATGTGGACCCCGGCCTGATCGGGGGCGAGATCGACGAAGCACTCCAGGTCGGCGTGGTAGTGGCCGCTGCCGATCGAGATCACCTTCTGGACCCCGGTCACCCCGACCCGCGAAAGGCTGACCCGGGTTGCCGGCACGGTTGATTGAACGTCGATTGCGGACGGAGAAAGTGTGATCTCGGAATTCATCCGACCAAGCGTAGCCTGCCGAGGCTGCGGTCGTGTCATTATTCAACCCCACAGGTAGGGCCTGACGCCCACAACCGAAGGCAGGGGTAGAGGTGGAGTTCGAAAGCGAAGAGGTTGCGGCGCTGGTGGCGTCGGGCAAGGAGAAGAAGGCCGGTCCGCGACCGGTCGCCGCGGACGGTCCGGCCGTCGGCAGCGGGGTTACGGCCCCGGCCGGTGATGTCGAGGGCGATGTCGGCCTCGACTCGCTTCGTCTCTACCTGAGGTCGATCGGGCAGGTTGACCTGCTCAACGCAGCCGAGGAAGTCGAGCTCGCCAAGCGGATCGAGCGGGGCGACATGGAGGCCAAGCGCCGCATGGTTGAAGCCAACCTGCGGCTTGTGGTTTCGATCGCCAAGGGCTATCTCGGACGTGGGCTCAGCCTGCTCGACCTGATCCAGGAGGGTTCGCTCGGCCTGATCCGGGCGGTCGAGAAGTTCGATTACCGCCGTGGGTACAAGTTTTCGACCTATGCGACCTGGTGGATCCGCCAGGCGGTCACCCGGGCGGTGGCGGACAAGTCCCGGTCGATCCGGATTCCGGTCCACATGGTCGAGAAGCTGAACCGGGTCCACTTCGTGGAGCGTCAACTGGTCCAGGAGCTGGGGCGGGAACCGGAGCCGGTCGAGATCGCCGGCGAGCTCGGCTGGACCGTTCAGGATGTACGGGATGTGTGGCGTTACTCCCAGACCCCGGTTTCCCTGGAGAAGCCGGTGGGCGAGGGCGAGGAAACCGAACTGGTCGACCTGGTCCGGGACGAGAGCTCGATGGAGCCGTTCGACGAGGCGTCGCTCAACCTTCGTTCGGAGGGGGTGCGTCGGGTGCTGGCCGGACTGCCGAAGCGGGAGCGTGACGTGCTGGTCATGCGGTACGGCCTCGGCGGGCTCACCCCGCGAACCCTCGAGGAGTGCGGTGAGGCTTTCGGTGTGACCAGGGAACGGGTCCGCCAGATCGAGACCTCGACCCTGCGCAAGATCAAGTCCCTGCCCGAGGCCCAGGGCCTTCGCGGCACCGCCTGACCGGAACCACCAGATCGGCGCCAATTCACCACCGCCTCCTCCAGCCTCCGGCCACCGCTACCGCCACCGCGCGGCCACCACACCACCCCACCGCCGCAAACCGTTCTGGAGCCGATAGTGGCGAAATAGGCTCCACAACTGGCTCCAGAACACCACGCCACGGCTCTCTCCCCGTTCTGGAGCCGATTGTGGCGAAATAGGCTCCACAATCGGCTCCAGAACGTTTCCGGGGGGCGAGCTGTTGGAGAGGTTCTGGGTGCTGCGGGATCGGCGTTTCGGGCTGGCCGAACCGTCGGGTGGGCCGTTCAGGGTGCGAGTGCGCGGGTGAGTTTGTGTACGAACAGGTCGACGTCCTCGGTCCGGCTGTCCCAGGAGGCAACCAGTCGGATCACCGCTGCCTCACCCGCTTCGAAGAGCAGCGGTCGGTGCGGGGCGAGCGACTCCACAAGGCGGCGGCCCGCCTCAAGCGGCAGGCTGAGAAACACGATGTTCGCCTCGACCTTCTGGGCAACCTCGACTCCGTCGGTCCAGCTGACCGCATCGCCGAGAGTTCGGGCGATCGCGTTTGAGTGGCCGGCGATCTCGCGCCAGAGCTCGCCTTCAAGCTGGGCGTTCAACTGAGCGGAGACGAACCGCATCTTCGAGGCGAGCTGAAGCGAGCCTTTCCGCAGTACCTCGAAGCCGACGGCCAGTTCCGGGCCTGCGAAGATCACAGCTTCCCCGAACGCGGCGCCGTTCTTGTTGGCACCGAGAGTCAGCACGTCTGCCCCCGCTCCGAGGCTCAGGCTGGACAGGCTCACCTGCTGGTGGGCGGCGGCGTTGGCCAGCCGTGCACCGTCCACATGGAGCAGCATTCCGTGCTCGTGGGCGAACTCGGCCAGGGCGGTCACTTCGTCTGCGCTGTAGGCAGTACCGACCTCGGTCGCCTGGGTGATCGAGACCACCGCAGGCCAGGCGGCGTGTGGCAGGTCAGCCGGATCCGCCAGGCGAGTTGCGGCGAGCTCGGGGGTGAGCTTGCCGTCCGGGGTGTCGACGTCCAGCAGTTTCACCCCGGCGATCGCTTCCGGGGCGGCGGTTTCGTCGACCGTCATGTGAGCGGTTGCGGCGCAGATCACCGCCTGATGTGGCCTGGATATCGCCCGCAAGGCGGCCACATTCGCCCCCGTGCCGTTCAGCATCGGGCAACCGACCGCGTTCTCCCCGAACTCGGCCCGAACCAGCTCTCCGAACCGGACGGTCTCAGAGTCCCTCCCGTAGGGGGCGCAGTGTCCATGGTTCACGCGGGCGAGCGCATCCAGCATCGCCGGATGGGCACCGGAGCAGTTGTCGGAGGCGAATCCGCGAGACGGCTGATCATCCATGCGGGTGAGTATCCCTCCTGCCGCTACAGGGCGGTCGGGGAGGCTGCCGGGGCCAGCCAGCTCAGGCGGGCCGAGGTGAATAAACTGGAAAGTCCAGCCGGGGGAGTGCCCGAGTGGTTAAAGGGGACTGGCTGTAAACCAGTTGGCTCTGCCTACACAGGTTCGAATCCTGTCTCCCCCATACCGGCGTCCGGCCCATGTCCCTGGCCCAACTCGCTCTGGATCCGCGCCCGCACCCTCTTCAGCAGGTCAGCCGTCTCGGCGGGCCGGTCCTCCATCGCTCGCGAGGTGACGCGCACCGTGCGGTAACCGCGGGCCGTGTTGATCGCGTCCCGCCGTCGGTCCCGCTCAAACGCTTCGCGGCTTCGATGCCAGGTCCAGCTGTCCACCTCGACGATCAGTCTCAGTCCCTCCCAGACACAGTCGATCCGGAACTCGCCGATCGGGACGTTGACTCTCGCTTCGTTCAGGTTGATGTCATGGTTGCGACAGAACTGCCGGAAGCGGAGTTCCAGCTCCGATTCAGTGAGCGCATCGTCAAGGTCAGGGGCAAGGGCCACAGCCCGGTACTTCCTCAACCCCTTCCAGCCCCGCCCCCGTGCACCGGTTCGCTCGGTTTCGTCCGATCGCCAGACGCGCTCCCGCTCACCGGCTGCAACCATGGACTGAAGCCGGGGCAAGGACTCCCTGGCCGCGAGGTCGAGAAGAGTCCTGGAGGGAGTGGTCGTCCGGATCTGGTTGACCGTTGTGATTTCGTGCTCCGGGAGGTCTCGACTCCGGTGAACGACCAGCGTCCAGCCCGAGGAGGGTCCCGCCGGTCGTCGGTCCTCCAGGGCCGGGTGTGCCCGACCGGCCGGATCACCTCGATCACGGATGGTGGAGGAACCAGCCCATGGAGTGCCGCCGCACTGCGGTGAGAGGACCGAACCCTCCGGACCGGTGAGCGTTGCCGCCATGCACAGGCCAAGAAAGTGGAGCACCCCGATTCCGGTTGCATAGGTCCCGGCAAAGACCCCGACGAGAATGCCGGACGAAAGCCAGCCAGAGATGGTTCTGGGAGGGATCCCGGCCGCAAGTAGTTGATCCCGGCTGACGGTGCCGTGCTGACCACGGGCCATAGACAGGTGCCGCGTGCCTGACGGACCGGTCTCGTTGGTTGTTCCCGGGGTGACGGCCATGGCCACCACGCTGCCAAAGGTCCGCTCACAGATGGGTCAAACGAGTGACTTTTCCCCGGCGACTTCCATGTGTTTCACGAAATTCTCGGCCGGGAGGCCGGCCTTCAGAGCAACCGGCCACCTTGCCCCGATCCCACACACCCCGTTCTGGAGCCGGTTGTGGAGTCCATGAGGCCACAATCGGCTCCAGTACACCGAGGCGCCTGGTGGGATCCGTTCTGGAGCCGATAGTGGAGGCTATTTCGCCACATTCGGCTCCAGAACGGGGGTGGGGCTGGTTGTTGTCTGGAGCTTGGGGTGGGGTCAGGCTTGGGGTGGGGTCAGTCGATCAGGTTTCTTTCGGTTGCCCAGCGGGCCAGTTCGTGCCGGGTCGAAAGCTGGAGCTTGCGGAGCACCGAACTGGCGTGGGCCTCGACCGTCTTGATCGAGATCCCGAGCCGACGGGCGATCTCCTTGTACATGTAGCCGCGGGCGATCAGGCGGAGCACCTCCTGCTCGCGGGGGGTGAGCAGATCGAGTTCGTCCGCCTCGGAGCCGGCGGAAGCCCCGGCGAAGGCGTCCAGTACGAACCCGGCCAGCTGGGGTGAGAACACCGCGTCGCCCCCGTGAACCCGGACGATCGCGTCGACCAGGTCCGGCCCGGAAATCGTCTTGGTCACGTAGCCGCGGGCCCCGGCCCGGATCACGCTGACCACATCCTCCGGATCGTCGCTCACCGACAGCGCCAGGAAGCGGGGCGGATCGCCGGTCTCGGCAGCCCGCCGGATCACCTCGATGCCACCGCCATCGGGCATGTGGACGTCGAGCAGAACCACGTCGGGCCGGGTCCGGTCGATCAGGAGCAGGGCGTCACCGACCCCGTCGGCCTCACCGACCACCTCGACCGGCCCGACCAGTTCGGCCCGGACCCCGGCCCGGAAGATCGTGTGGTCGTCGACGATCGCCACCCGCACCGCCTGGCCGGGGTCGCGGGTCCCGCCACCATGCCGTTTTTCATCCGGACCGCTCATTTCGCCTCCAGCACCAGTTCTACCTCGGTTCCCTCCCCGGGGGCCGACCGGATCACGGCCGAACCGCCGTGGGCCTCCATCCGGCCGATGATCGAGTCCCGCAGGCCCCGCCGGTCGGATGGCACGCTTTCGGGATCGAACCCCGGTCCCCGGTCGTGGATGAAAACCTGGGCCCGCTCCCGGTCGATCTCGACGTAGAGCCGGACCGTTCCCGCGTCTCCGGCGTGGCGGACCGCGTTCAGCATCGCCTCCCGGCTCGCGGCAACCAGCGCCAGTGTGTCCTGGTTCAGCGGCCGGTCCCCGACCGTGACCACGTCGATCGGCACCTGATGCCGTTCCTCCACCTCGCCGGCCACGGATCGCAGCGCCTCGGCCAGCGAGTCGGCCCGTTCGTCCGCCGTCCGGCCGGAAAGCCACTCCCGCAGCTCCCGTTCCTGGGAGCGGGCCAGGGTGGAGATCCGGCGGCTGTCCTCCGGGTTCTTGCGGATCAGGGCCAGGGTCTGGAGCACCGAGTCGTGCAGGTGGGCGGCCACCTCGGTCCGTTCCTGGGAGCGGATCCGTTCGGCTCGTTCGGCACTCAACTCCCGGGCGGAACGGATCCAGAGCGGTCCGGCCAGCAGCCCGATCACGACCGCCGCGGTCAGTCCGGCCAGTGCGACCTCCCCGCCCGCCCGGAGGGCACCGTTGATGTAGAGGAAGAGCAGGGCGCCGCCGAGTAGCAGGGCGACCCCGAACCCTCCCCGGAACGGCCCCGAGTTCAGCCGGGTCCGCAGGCGGCCGCGTCCGGGGTCCCGGTCACGCGGGTCGGAAGGACGGGCGAACTGCCGCCAGATCAGGGCGGCACCGGCCGAAGTGATCACCAGCGGCCAGACCAGGGAGTCGGACCACCAAACCCCGGTCTCACGGAAGACGAAGAGCAGACCCAGAGTGATGAATCCGGCCCCGGCACCGACCGCCCAGGAGCCCCCGAACCCGCGTCCGCGACGGCTCCCCGAGCCGTCCCGCCGGCTGCCCCGCCGAGGTTTCCACCGGTCGGCGAACCCCTCTCCGGCGACCGGCATCGCCGCCCAGAGCAGCCCGTATCCGACTGCCGCGACCCCGCCGGTGATCACGGTGAGGACCACCGTGATCACCCGGACGAGACCGGGGTCGATCCCCAGCCGGTCCGCGATCCCGGAACAGACCCCGGCGACGATCGCGCCGTCGCGGTCCCGCTCCAGCCGCTTCTGGGGGAGTTTGCTCAGGAGCTCCGCTTCCCCTTCGCCCCGGTTGCGGGGACAGGCCGGGAGAAGCAGGCCCGGTCGGCCCGTCGGCCGGCGGACCGGATCTCGCGCTCGCTGAGTTCATCGAAGCTCTCGCCACGTCCAGCCTGAAGCCAGGTGGTCCGGTCGACCACCTCGAAGGCACCGAGCCGGAAAGCCCCGTCGAGGTTGATTCTCGGCGCCGCCGGGATTCGGTCGGGAATCAGCCAGGTCCGCGCCGGGAATGACCGGGAGATCTCGAGACCGTTGGCCCGTTGACCACGAAAGTTCACGATTCCGGCCTTGCCGTCGACCCGGCCGACGATGCAGACGCGATCCGGAACGATGATCGAGGTCAGTCCCATGCCGCTGTTCACCGGAAGAGTCACGTTCCGCTCCCGGCCGAACTCGAACTGCCGCAGGTCGATGGTCATGTTCCCGGCAGCCATCCGGTAGCCGTCGACCGGGATGTCGGCTGCACTCAAAGGGGCCTCCTTGATGTCGCCGTAGTTGCCCTCGATCCTCAGGTCCGCGATCGAGACCACGGCCATCGGCAGGGTCACGCCGATCGCCGCCACCGCCAGCCAGAGGGCGGTCTGACGCCTGCCGCGCATGCCGGCGAAGACCATGCCGGCGCCGAGCAGAATCACGACCACCGCCATCGGCAGTCCGCCGAACAGGACCGTGATGCCGCCCGAGATCACGAACAGAATCGAGAACACGATCAGGGCGGTGAACCCGATCGCGATCCAGACCATGATGCCGCCGATCGTCGAAGGGCCGTCATCCCGGACCGGCTTCGATCCCGGGCCGGGAACCGGACCGGTGTCCAGCTTCCGGATCTTCATTTCCGCGGTGGCCTCGAGCTCGGCGGGGGTGATCTGGGTGGGAGCCTCGGCGTAGGTGACCACCTCCGTGGAGCCACTCCCGCCCGCCGGTTCAGCCGGATCCGCCGATGATTTCGCAACCGGTTCGTCACCCTGTCGGGACTCAACCGATCCCAGCAACCAGGCGACCGCGACAACCGCGGCCACCCAGATCAGGATGCCGAAGACAGTCCCCGGCCAGAAGCCGAAAACCCAGGCGGCGAAGTCACCGGAGGCGGCGATCACGATGGCGATCACGCCAACCGTCACCGCGAGGCCGATCATCAGGTTCCGTCGGCCCGGATCGATCGGCGGCAACGGCTCCGAGCGCTCGCCCTCGATCGGCACGAAAACGAGCAGCAGGACGTAGACCAGCAGCCCGATCCCGCCGAAGGCGAGGCTCGCCAGAAACCCGATCCGGACGAACAGGGGGTCCACGTCGAGACGGGTGGCGATCCCGGCCGCGACGCCACCGATGAAACGGTCGGTCCTCGACCTGGTGAGCTTTCGGGAATGCGTTTGTTCGTTCATGTCGGCCAGAGTGACGGTCCGGGTCGGATCTGTCGATTCGGGATGTCCCTCAGACGGGATCAGGGTCGTCCCTCGGTGCGAACCGACGTTTCCGCCTACGATCTTCTCAGGTGAAGTCGGGAAACGGGACAGCATCGGCCGGAAGCGGCGGCAGCGGGACTCAGCCCGGAATCACGATCGGGGAGCTGGCCAGGCGCTCCGGGGTGACGGTGCGGAACATCCGGGCGCATCAGTCCCGCGGGCTGCTCCACCCGCCCCGGGTGGTGGGCCGGACCGGGTACTACGACGAGGAGCATGTCGGCCGGCTGAAACTGATCCTCGAGCTTCAGTCCGAGGGTTTCAACCTGGAGGCGATCCGGAGAATCATCGATTCGGCCGGGGAGGCTCCGGGTGAGCTGCTCGGTTTCACCCGTGAGGTGCGGGCGCCGTACGAGACCGAACAGCCGCAGGTCCTGACCGAGGCCGAGGTCGCCGGACCCTGGGGTGAACGGCGGCTCGGACCGGAGGTGTTCCAGCGGGTGCAGGAGCTGGGGATCATGCGCCCGCTCGGCGACGGCCGGCTCGAGGTGCTCAGCCCGAAACTGTTCCGGACCGGGGTGGAGATGGCCGAACTCGGGATTCCGGTCGAGGTGGCGCTCGACGCGTTGGAGGCGCTGAAGGAACGCTCGACCGCGGTGGCGGAGGTCTTCATCGAGGTGTTCAACCGGGAGATCTGGGAGCCGTTCGACCGGGCCGGGCGGCCGCGGGAGGAGTGGCCCCGGGTGCGGGGAGCGCTTCAGAGCATGCGCCCACTCGCCTCGGACGCCTTCATCGCCTCGTTCCAGTTCGCGATGGAGGAGGTCTCGGAACGGGCGATATCGAAGGCGATCCGCCGCGAGCTGGCGGCCGAGAGCCTGGCCGCCCGCCCGGATCCGGAAACCCCCCGATAGCCGCCGATCCGAGGGCCTTTCGGTCGGCGGCCTCCCGCCGTCCGGAGCGGTCCGCCGGATTCCGGAAACGGCCGGTAACGCAAACGCGAATATCTCCGGTACATCAAATACCGAAACATCCGTGTACTCTGTTGGTTGTAACCAGGGACAGGAGCCACGGACGGAACGCAGGGGGACCCCCCGGGCGTCCCGCGAAAGTGGCTCGCCAGTTGAAATTGCCACGGCGATCACCGGACGGAGATCGCCCGGGGTACGGGCCGTTCGACGGGACGTCCCGAAATGAGACCAGTCGGGAGACAGAGGGTGATCACAGCCACCGAGCGGGACGTAACTGAGCGGACATCGGACCGGGAGATCGTGCGAAAGGCCGTGCTGCTCGCCGTGTTGGTGCTGTCCGCGGTGGCCTTCCTTGCCACCAGTGGTGCAGGTCGCGCCGAGGCTGCCGCCCCGGTGATCATGAACACCGCCAACGCCCCCGGCCCTTCCGGGATGTCCTTCGGCAAGAACTGGCTGGAGAACTGGACCCCATCCGACGGTTTCCGCCAGGTTCGCGTGACCCTGACCGTCAAGCATGATCCCGGCCGCCGGGTCACCGGGCTGCGGATCGACGACGACTACAACGGCAACGACGACACCGGCTCGGCCACCCTGCGGGCGGTCACCCCGCAGCAGCCGACGGTCGCCGGTGGCTTCGACTACAGCCGGGTCACCCTCACCTTTGACGTGTCGAACAGCAACACCGGCCTGACCTGCCCCGGGCTCTTCGGCGGCGACGGTGTCAGGTCGAGAACCCTCACCCTCCGGATCCGGGCCCAGCTTGACGACGGCACCCAGACCGCGACCAGCAACTCGGACATGCGCCTGATCCGCGCCGACTGCAGCGGCAAGGACGACCTCCCGCGGATCACCGCCCGTTCGCAGGATCAGACCTCGATCAACGTCGGCCAGAGCGTCAACTTCACCTTCACCGCCGACGACTCCGATGCGGCCCTGACCACCTGGCAGGAGTTCGGCGGCGTGATCAACTGGCGGATGCGACGGCTCAGTGACAACACGGTCACCGCGGAACAGAGCTGGGGAACCTGCCAGAACTCGGACAACGCCTCGAAAACCATGCCGGTCACCTTCAACCGGCGGGGCACCTGGGTGGTCGAAGCCAAGCTGCGAAACGTCAACAACAGCTGTGGCGACCCCGCCCCGGGGGACGCCGGCTACTACATGCTCGGCACGGTCGACGTCAACTCGCCCGCATCCGCCGGCCCGAACGTGACCCTAAACGCGACCCGCCCGCAGCTGAACGGCAACACGACGCTTTCCGCGACCTTCAGTGACGCCACCGCCGACCAGGGCGAAGGCGGCCGGGGACAGTTCCTCGAGTGGGACCTCGACGAGAACGCCGGTAACGGGGTGGGTGGTTTCGAGGCCACCAACCTCGGTGACTGGCTGACCGGGCTCACCTCGCCGTTCAACCGCAACCTGAACACGACCGGTTTCTCCCCCGGGCTCCACTCCGTCCGGGTCCGGGTCACCGACAACGGGGCGATGAGCGCGGCCGACAACATCCGGCGGCAGAAGATCGCCACCACCCAGTTCCTGGTCGACACCCCGCCGGTGGCACTGCCGGACAGCAAACAGACGGAGACCGGAAGCCCGGTGAGCATGGCCCTGGCCGGCACCGACGTCGACGGCGATTCGCTCACCTACTCGATCTCGACCCCGCCCGCCCACGGTTCGATCAGCGGCAGCGGCGCCAGCCGCACCTACACCCCCGACCCGGGCTACGCCGGACTGGACTCGTTCGTGTTCGAGGCGAACGACGGCTATGGCGGCACCGGGACCGCAACCGTCAACCTGCGGGTCGACCCGGATCTCGATCCCTTCACCGGTCCGAGCGGCACCGTCGACTCCCGTGGCGGCCAGATCGAGTTCGGGTCTCACGCCACCGATCCGGTCGGCGCCACCTTCGAGTGCCAGCTCGACAGCGGCAGCTGGGATCCCTGCACGTCGCCCTTCAGCGTCACCGACCTGCCGGACGGCAGCCACACCCTGCGGACCCGGGTGACCGCCAACGGCCTGACCAACCCGGCCGTGGGAGAAGCATCCTGGACCGTGGACGCGTTCCCCAAGGTCACGATCGACGACCAGCCGGATGCGCTCACCGACCAGACCAGCGCCGCGGTGGACTTCACCCTGAGCGAGGATGGTGCCACCCCCACACCGACCTCGGAGTGCCGGATCGACAGTCTCGACTGGGTGCCTTGCGGAAGCGGAGAGAGCTGGGAAGACCTCGACGACGGTGTTCACACGATCGAGATCCGCGCGACCGACGCCTTCGGCAAGCAGTTCGTCCGGTCGGTCAGCTGGACCGTCCTCACCGATGGCGGCAGCACCACGATCGACACGCCGTACCCGGCCTCGTTCACCCGTGACACCACGGCCGAGGTCAGCTTCTCCGGCAGCGCCAACACTGATCACACCGAGTGCTCGCTGGATGGCGGCCCCTGGCAGGCGTGCGCCAGCCCGACCACGGTGAACGGCCTGACCGAAGGCGAGCACACCCTCAGGGTTCGTTCGGTCAACGCGCTCGGCAAGGCGAGCGACCAGCCCGCGAGCATCACCTGGACGGTGGACCGCACCCCGGCAGTGGTCGAGATCACCGCCGGACCGTCGGGTCCGACCCCGAACGCTCCGGCCGCGTTCAGTTTCGAGTCGAGCGAGAGCTTCTCGACCTTCGAGTGCAAGCTCGACGGTGGCGACTACGCCCCGTGCAGCTCCCCGTTCGATCTGCCGAACGGCCTGGCGGACGGCTACCACAGCTTCCGGGTTGCGGCGATCGACCGGGCCGGCAACCGTTCCCTCGCTCCGCAGCGGGACTTCAAGCTGATGTCGTCCGCTGCGGCGGCCGAGATCACCTCCGGTCCGGCCGAGGGCTCGACCACCAAGGCCACCGCCGCCAGCTTCGGGATCTCGGCCGCGGCCCCGGTCCCCGGTTTCGAGTGCAAGCTCGACGGCGGTGATTACGGCCCCTGCTCCGACCCGGCCGCGGTAACCGGCCTGACCGACGGCAGCCACACCTTCTCGGTGCGGGCGATCGACGAGGTCGGCAACCGGGGTGCCGCCGCGATCCGCAACTGGACGGTCGACACCACCGCCCCGAGCACGGAGATCACGGCCGGACCCTCCGGCATCAGCGGATCGGCCGGCGCCGAGTTCCGTTTCGCGAGCTCCGAAGCCGGAAGCAGCTTCGAGTGCTCGCTGGACGATGCCGCCTGGCAGGCCTGCAACTCGCCGCTGAACCTGACCGGCCTGACCGAAGGCCCGCACGGTTTCCGGGTTCGGGCGACCGATCAGGCGGGCAACACGGACAGCTCCCCGGACAGCCGTGCCTGGACCGTGGACAGCACCGCGGCGGTACCCGATCCGCCGCTGCCGGACCCCGAGACCCAGCCCTGCGACTTCCGGACGCCGCGGGAACGCTGCGGCGATCCCTATCTGGTCGGGTCGGCCCGATCCTCCTTCCGCAAGAAGCGCGGCAAGGGTTCGATCAGGGTCGACATCGACTCCGGGGCGGTCGCCCTCAAGAGGGTGGTGGCCCGGATGCCTTCCGGACTTGAAACCAGGACCTTCTCCGGTGCAGCCGGGCGCAAGGTCGGCACCGTCACCCTGACCGGATCGAGCCGGAGCAGGGTGACCCTGAAGCTGCCTCGCCGGGTGAAGAAGGGCAACCTGGTCGCCGGCAGTAAGGGCGGAGCGAAGATCACCCTGAATCAGCGTTCGCTGGTTCTGACCAACCTGCCACCGGGCACAACCGGGGTGAAGATCAGACTCAAATCGAGTCGCGGACTGGGCATCTCCGCCTCGGTCTGCGGCACCAAGACCTGGCGGGCGGTCCTGACCGACACCGGTTCGGTGACCAGACTGGTCAGCGCCCAGGGCGACAACAACTGCGTCCGGAAGGGGACCCGATGAACCGCGCACTTCGCTGGCTGGCCCCGCTCGGGCTGGCGTTCCTCCTGGCGTTTGGTCTGGCCGGATCGGCCGCCGCGCAGAAGGTCGGCAACCCCGGGACCTTCAACTTCAAGGTCGATTCCGGCCTGATGAAGGTGAAGACCCAGGAGTTCCCTTTCGACGACGCCCAGAACATCAACTTCAACGGGACCGTGGACCAGAACGGGAACATCAACATCCCGACCATGACCTTCCCGACCTTCCCGATCAGTGCCTCGGGCTTCAACCTGACCGTGTACATCAACGTGGTCGGTCCGACCACCGGCACGATCAACCCGATGACCGGTGCCGCCTCGCTCCGGCTGAAGGTCTGGATCAAGATCGACGGGGTGCCGCTCGGCGGCGGCTGCCGGATCGCCTCGGCAGGCAGTCCGGTTGACGTGAACGCGCTGATCACCGGCACCTCCGCCTTCGGCCAGAACACCCGCACCGGCGTGCCGTACAACCTCTCGACCGGCAAGGTCACACTGGTCAACGCCACCTTCGGGGTGCCGGCCTCCAGCGACTGCGGTCCTGCCGGAGGGACGGTTGACAGCACGGTCGGGCTGCCTTCACCGGCCGGCAACAACCAGGCCGAGTTCAACATCACCACCACGCCGAAGCTGACCCGCGGGATCAACCCGGCCCTGAGCGCCACCCCGGCGACCGGGACCGCGCCGTTCAGCACCACCCTGAACGCCTCGGCCTCCACCGTTGCCGCCGGTCCGGCCACCTACAGGTGGGATTTCACCAACGACGGCACGATCGACCAGACCACGTCCACCCCGACCGCAAATCACACCTACACGGTCGGGGGTACCCCGACCGCCCGGGTGGTGGTCGTGGACAGTGACGGCGACTCGGCCGAAACCACCACCCAGCTCACCGTGAACGCCTACCCGGACCTCGGGATTTCAGCGGCCCACAACGGCAGTTTCCGGGTCGGCAACACCGAGACCTACCGGATCAACCTCCAGAACGCCGGTTACGCCGCCACCTCCGGTCCGGTCAACGTCACCTCGACCCTTCCGGCCGGACTGACCTACGACTCGGTCACCGGTGCCGGCTGGGGCTGCTCCGCTTCCGGCCAGGATCTCACCTGCAGCCGTTCCGCCTCGATCCCGGTCGGCGGCAACGCGTCCGAACTCGGGGTGAACGTGGACGTCGGTGCCGCGGCCCGTCCCTCGGTGACCCCGACCTTCACGGTCCAGGCCGCCGGAGACAACGGTCCCGGCAACAACTCGGCCGCCGACCCGACCCAGGTCACCGCAACCGACCTCAGGCTCAACCTGTCTCACTCGGTTCACGCGATCAAGGTCGGGGCCGATCCGGCCAACCTGATCGAACTCTCGGCCGAGAACGTCGGCGATGCGGCGACCGTCGGCCCGACCGTGATCGAGGATGTCCTGCCGGCCGGTCTCACCCCGGACAGCGCCAGCGGCAACGGCTGGAGCTGCGTGATCAACGGGCAGACGGTCACCTGCACCCGGTCGGCCGCGATCGCTCCCGGCGAAACAACCGATCCGATCACCCTCGCCGTCTCCGGGGTGCTCGACCCCGGGGTGCTCGGTGTGACCGTGAACAACCAGGCCACGGTGACCGCCGCCGATGACGTCGATTCCGCCAACGACACCGCCACCGATCCGACCCTGATCCTCGACGGTCAGGATGTCGGCATCACCAAGTCCCACCTCGGCGAGTTCACCGCCGGTCAGCAGGAGCATTACTCGATCTCGGTCGAGAACTACGGGACCGATCCGACCACCGGGACGACCACGGTCACCGACGTGCTGCCCAACGGCCTGACCTTCGTCGCCGCCGATGGTGGCCCGGACTGGAGCTGCTCCGAGAGTCTCGGTACCGTCACCTGTGATCACAGCGCCCCGCTCGGCGCCGGGGACACCGCCCCGCCGATCGACCTGACCGTCGCGGTCGGGGTGGCGGCGATCCCGGCGGTGACCAACACCGCCACGGTCGCAACCCCGGACGATCCCAACCCGGCCAACGACAGTTCTTCCGACGTGACGGTCGTCAAGGCGATCGATCTCGAGGTCGTCAAGACCCACGCCGGGGTGATCCGGGTGGGGAAGGAAACGACCTACACCCTGGCGGTGAGAAACGCCGGTGACTCCCCGACCAACGGGGTTTCAACCGTGACCGACGTGCTGCCCGCCGGCCTGACCTTCGTCTCGGCCGATGGCGGCCCCGACTGGAGCTGCTCCGAAAACCTCGGGACGGTGACCTGCGACCACGCCGGCGTCCTGGCTCCCGGCCAGAGTGCCACCGGGATCGAACTCAAGGTGGCGGTCGGTCCGGCTGCCGCCCCGGCGGTCACCAACACCGCCACGGTGGCCACCGACGATGATTTCAATCCGGCCAATGACTCGACCTCGGATACCGCCGACGCGATCGACGCCGACACCGCGGTCTCGATCGGCCGCACCGGAACCTTCCGGCCCGGCCAGACCGGCACCTACCAGGTGACGGTCAGAAACGAAGGCTCGGTTCCCACCGCCAACCAGACCGGGGTCGAGGTTTCACTCGGGAACGGCCTCACCTTCGACTCGGTGACCGGCAGCGGCTGGAACTGCACCGAGTCGGGTGGCATCGTGAACTGTGACCGGCCGGCACCGCTGGCGGGCGACACCACCGCCCCGGCGATCAGGATCAAGGTCGCGGTCGGCGCGGGCGCCGTCCCGACGACCACCACCACGGTCAACGCCACCACCGTCGGTGACCGGTACACCCCCAACGACGTGGCCTCCGACACCGCCACGGTGACCGCACCGGACCTGGTGATCACCACGGCACACGAAATGCCCCCCTACCGGGACGGCGACTCCGGCAACGTCACGCACCGGGTGGAGAACGGCGGAACCGGGGCGACCACCGGTCCGATCACCGTGACCGACACGTTGCCGAACGGGATCGATCCGATCGCCGCCACCGGTGTCGGCTGGAGCTGCACGATCAACGGCCAGACTGTGACCTGCGAACGTGACCAGGCCCTGGCGGCCGGTGCGAGCGCCGGCCAGATCTCGATCGAGGTCCGGCCGACCGCCGCCGCGTTCGCCCCCGGTGAGACGACGGCGACGGTGAGCAACAGCGCCACGGTTGCCACCGAGTACGACTCGAACCCGGCCAACGACCAGGTCAGCGACCAAATCGATCTGGTCGCGGTCGATGCCCTGATCGGGATTGACGGACCGGACCAGGTGACGGTCGGCGAGAACATGGAATGGCATCTGATCGTCCAGAACCAGGGGTCCGCTGCGACCCGCGGGACGATCCGGGTCACCGACGTCCTGCCGGACGGTTTCAGCCCCCGCAACTCGGATGGCGACGGCTGGGTCTGCAGCACGGCTGGATCGGTGGTGACCTGTGACACCAACGCCGAGATCGCGCCGGGCGGGGTGCTTCCCCGCCTGACGGTTCGGGCCCGGGTCGGTGCCGACGCGGCCGCCCAGGTGAGCAACCAGGCCGGCGTGAGCGCGGCCGGCGACGTGATCGCCGGCAACAACGAGGTCTCCTTCGACACGGATGTGACCGCCGCGCCCGATCTCGCGGTCGAGCTCGAGTCCCGTGCCCCGGCCTTCCGGGTCGGCAGAACCGGCGGCTACGAGCTGCGGGTGAAGAACGTCGGCAGCAGTCCGGCCGGGGGACCGGTCGAGCTGACGATCGACCTGCCGGCCGGGGCGAGCTTCGCCGGACTCGACCACGGCCAGGGCTGGACCTGCGACGACAGCGTTGCCGGCGAGGTCACCTGCCGGCGCAACTCCCCGATCGAGCCCGACCAGATCTCCGCGCTCGGCTTCCGGCTCGCGTTCGGCAAGTCGGTTGCGGACACGATCACGGTCACCGCATCACTGACCGCTCCGACTGACGGCAATGCCGCCAACGACGAGGCGTCGGCCACCGACCCGGTGAACCGGATCGACCTCGCCCTGACCAGGGTCGCCCAGGGCGCCTGGACCAAGGCCGGAACCGGCCGCTACACGCTCGACGTGAAGAACGCGGGGACTGCCGCCACCGACGGACCGGTGACGATCACCGAAACCCTGCCCTACGGCGCCACCCTGAAATCGGCATCCGGCAGCGGCTGGAGCTGCCAGGTGGACAGGCGCCTGCTGGAATGCGTCAACCCGGGGCCGATCGCCCCGGGCGCCACCTCCCGGCTCGAGATCGAGCTCGACCTCGCCCGTCAGGCGACCTCCCCGGTTGCCGCGACCTCCGCGGTGGCCACCGACGGGGACGTCAACCCGGCCAACGACACCGCCACCGAACGGATCGAGCTGGCCGGGGCGAACCCGGCAGCGCCGGGCCGCGCCACCTTCAGGTCCGGCAAGGCCCCGATCACCTCGAGCGGCGTGATCACGGTCTGGATGAGTTGCCCGGCCGGGGCGGCCGGGAAGTGCCGCGGCATCCTTTCACTGAAAACCGCCGGCAAGATCAGAATCCGGAAGGTCGGCCGCAAGTACCGCAAGGGAAAGATCAGCCTGGGCAAGGGTCCGTACGTGATCGCCCCGGGCCGGAGTGTTCCGGTCCAGGTTCCGATCAGCAGGAAGGCACTCAAGGCGATGAAGCTGAACCGCACGGTCAAGGTGATTGCCACGGCGACCGGTGAGGGCGTGAGCAAGAGCCTTGCCCGGATCACGATCAGGAGAACCCGATGAACCGCACCGAAGACCACCGGAACCGGAAAGTGAAACGGACCTTGACGACGATGAAGGGTGACCGGGTGATCAGGCGGACAGTTCTGGCCGGGATTACGGCGATCCTGCTCGGGTTCGGGTTCACCGCGCCCGCCCTGGCGACCGTCCCCGGAAACAACGGCCTGATCGCCTTCTCCTCGACCCGGGACGGCAACGCCGAGATCTACACGGCAACCCGCACCGGCGTGACCGTTGAGCGGCTGACCAACGACGCTGCCGCCGACACCCACCCCGCCTTCTCGCCGAACGGCGCGAAGATCGCCTTCACCAGCGACCGTGACGGCGACCGGGAGATCTACGTGATGGATGCCGACGGGACCAACCCGACCCGGATCACCAACAACGTCGGGGATGACATGGATGCCACCTGGTCCCCGGACGGGACCCGGCTGGCGATCCGCCGCGACATCGGCAGCAACAACGAGATCTTCCTGGTCGACGCGGCCGACGGCGGCAACCCGGTCAACCTGACCAACGACGCCGCCAGCGATTTCGAACCGGAGTTCTCCCCCGACGGCAGCAGGATCGCCTTCCAGCGCTACACCTCCGGCGTCGGCGTCGGCTTCGGCAACGAGGTGATGCTGATGGACGCCGACGGTTCCAACCAGGTCAACCTGACCGGCAACGTCAACACGATCAACGACGGCCGCCCCTCCTTCGCACCGGGCGGCAGTCGGATCGCCTTCGACAGCAACCGCAACGACGGCCGGTTCGAGATCTACACGATGGCCCTCGACGGCAGTGACGTGACCAGGCTGACCAACTCGGCCGAGAACAAGCAGAACTCCGCCTACTCGCCGGCCGGTGATCTGATCGCCTTCAACGCCGGCGGGATCGGGCTGGTTCCGTCCGCCGGTGGAGCCACCACCGCGGTCACCTCGGATCCCGACATCACCCCGTCCTGGTCGACCGATTCCGATGTCCCGACCACCAACATCAACGGCGGTCCGGCCGAGGGTTCGACGACCAACGCCACGACCGCCGATTTCACCTTCGGGGCCAGTGAACCGGAGTCCACCTTCGAGTGCCGGATCGACTCTTCGCAGGCCGCCGACTGGGCTGCCTGCACCAGCCCGCAGCAGTACACCGGGCTCACCGACGGCAGTCACACGTTCGAGGTCCGGGCCACCGACCTCGGCGGCAACGTGGAGGCGATTCCGGATCACCGCACCTGGACGGTGGATGCCACCGCCCCGACGGTAACGATCGATTCCGGGCCGACCGGGGTGGTCGCGACCCAGGACGCCACGATCGCCTTCACGGTCGATGACAACACCGCCACGGTCGAGTGCCGCCTCGACTCGAACGACGTCAACGACTGGGCCGCCTGCGCCAGCCCGAAGGAACTGACCGGCCTGACCGACGGCGACCACACCCTCGAGGTGCGGGCCACCGACCCGGTCGGCAACGTGAGTCCGGTCGCGTCCCGTACCTGGACGGTCGACACCACCCCGCCGACCACGACGATCGACAGCACCCCGACCCCGGACATAAACGACGGCAAGGTGCACAGCATCCGGGCCACATTCGAGTTCTCCGCGAACGAGCCCGGTTCGAGCTTCGAGTGCCGGATCGACTCGAACGCCCCCGAGGACTGGACCCCCTGCTCCAGCCCGGCCGGGTACACCGGCCTGGCCGACACCAGCCACAGCTTCGAGGTGCGGGCCACCGATCCGGTCGGCAACGTCGGCGCCCCGGCAAGCCACACCTGGGAGGTCCTGACCGTCAAGCCGAACGCCACGATCGACACCGGGCCGAACGGCGCGGTGAACAGTTCCGATGCGACCTTCGAGTTCAGCAGCGATCTCGGGTCGGCCACCTTCGAGTGCCGGATCGACTCTTCGCAGGCCGCCGACTGGGCTGCGTGCACCAGCCCGAAGCAGTACACCGGCCTCGCTGACGGCAGCCACACGTTCGAGGTGCGGGCCACCGATCTCGACCAGGGCACCGGTCCGGTCGCCGACCGTCAGTGGACGGTCGACACGGACGCCCCGACGGTCACGATCGATTCCGGACCCACCGGTGCGGTCGCGACCCAGGACGCCACGATCGCCTTCACGGTCGATGACAACACCGCCACGGTCGAGTGCCGCCTCGACTCGAACGACGTCAACGACTGGGCCGCCTGCGCCAGTCCGAAGGAGCTGACCGGCCTGGCTGAGGGTGACCACACCCTCGAGGTGCGGGCCACCGATGCGGCCGGCAATGAGGGCACCGCCTCACGGACCTGGACCGTCGACACCATCGCTCCGGTGGTGTCGATCGACAGCACCCCGACCGCGGACATCAACGACGGGATGGTTCACAGCATCCGGGCCGCATTCGAGTTCTCCGCCACCGACCAGACCGCGGTGAGCTTCGAGTGCCGGATCGACTCGAGCGACGAAAATGACTGGGCCGCCTGCAACTCACCGCAGAGCTACGACCAGCTCACCGACGGGAGCCACGGCTTCGAGCTCCGTGGAACCGATGCGGCCGGTAACTCCAGCGGAGTCGCAAGCCACACCTGGCAGGTCCTGACCGACCCGCCGGTGGTGACGATCAGCAACGGCCCGGCCGACCCGACCGCGGCCGATTCGGCCAGTTTCGATCTCTCGATCGATCCGGTTCTCGGGGTGGACTACTCGCAGGCCACCTACCAGTGCCGGATCGACTCGGTCGAACCGGGCGACTGGACCGCCTGCTCCAGCCCGGCTCCCTACAGCTCCCTGACCGACGGCCAGCACAACCTGCAGGTCCGGGCGGTCGATCCGGACCAGGGCACCGGTCCGATCAGCGGCTGGACCTGGACCGTGGACACGACCGATCCGACGGTTGAGTTGACCGGCACCCCGGCCCCGATCAGCGGCACCGCCGACCCCGAGTTCGCCTTCACCGCCACCGATGCGACCGCGACCACCGCCGAGTGCCGTCTCGACTCGACCGACGTGAACGACTGGGCCGCCTGCTCCTCGCCGAAGTCCTACCTCGGCCTGAGCGAAGGCGAGCACACCTTCGAGGTGCGGGTGACCGACGCGGTCGGCCACGTCAGCGCCACCGAGAGCTACACCTGGATCGTTGAGACCACACCTCCCACCGCGACGATCACCTCGACCGCCCCGGAAAACCCGACCACCTTCATCGAGCAGACGTTCAGCTTCAACTCGACCAACCAGAACGCCTACTTCGAGTGCCGGTTCGACGGTTCCGCCTGGAGCACCTGCACCAGCCCGGTCACCCACGACCAGCTCACGGACGCCGAACACACCTTCGAGGTGCGGGCGGTCGGGCATGGTGCCGGACCGGGACCGGTCGCCTCGCAGATCTGGACGGTGGACACGGTCGTCCCGACGCTGCGGATCACCTCCGGGCCGGATGAGGTCACCAACCAGACCGACGCGGATTTCACCCTCGCGATGAACAAGCCCGGCTTCGACCTAGAGTGCCGGCTTGATTCCTCGGCCCCGGGTGACTGGGTGCCCTGTGACAGCGCAACCTCCCAGCAGTACAGCGGCCTCCCCGCCGGCGATCACTGGCTCGACGTGAGGGCACTAGACCCGAACAGCAACGAGGTCGACCGGGTCTCCTGGGACTGGAGCATCCTCGCGAATCCGCCGGCCGCGACCCTCGACTGGACCCCACCGGCCCTGACCGCATCTTCGACCGCGACCGTCAGTTTCAGCTCCGATGTTTCCGCGGCGAGCTTCGAGTGCAGCCTCGACGGCGGCAGCTTCAGCCGCTGCACCAGCCCGGCCGCCTTCACCGGCCTCGCCGACGGCAGCCACACGGTCGCTGTCCGGGCGACCCTGCCCGGGGGCCCCGCCGGACCGGTGGCCGAGGCGACCTGGGAGTCCGACACGACCGCGCCCGACGTCCTCATCTCCGGCGGTCCGAACGGCACCGTGACTGCCGACAGCGCCGCCTTCACCGTCACCGTCGATGACCCGGACGCGAACACCGAGTGTCGGCTCGACGACGCCGCCTGGGCGGCCTGCGGCGGGGTGGTCAACCTGACCGGCCTCGGTGACGGGGAACACCACTTCCGGGTTCGTTCGACCGACGACGCCGGCAACACCGGAACCGGGCAGCGGACCTGGAACGTCGATCGGGTCACCCCGACCGTGACGATCACCGAGGCCCCGGCCGCGACCACCACCGACCGCAACGCCGGATTCGACTTCACGGCAAGCAAGGCCGGGGTGACCTTCGACTGCCGGGTCGACGGGGGCGAGTGGCAGAGCTGCTCGCCGGTCGTCACTCTGAACGAGCTGAAACTCGGGCCACACAGTTTCGAGGTGCGGGCAACCGACCGGCACGGGAACCAGGGCAGCGCGGCAAGCCACGGCTGGACCGTGATCCGGGTCCCGTACCGGGGTCTGGTGCCGACCGTGAAGATCCGCAAGCGGGTCAAGCTGAACCGCGACGGTGACGGACTGCTGGCAAGGATCAACTGCCCCGAGGCCAAATGCCGGGTCACCGCACCGAAGCGGGTCACCTTCCGGATCAAGGGCCGCAAGTTCCGGCCCGGCCTGAAGGTGGTGCGAAACGCGTTCGAAGGGAAGACCACCGCGAACCTGATCAGCTCCGCCGGGATCCGCAAGCGGATCGCCAAGGCCGGACCGGTCCGGATCAAGGTCCGGATCACGGTCCGCTCGGAAAACGGCAAGAGCCGCACGGTCACCGCGAAGGTGACCCTGGTCGCCAGGTAGGGGGTGCGGGGAGGGGATCCGGAGGATCTTCCGCCCGCCCGCTTTCCGGTCCCGGTAGAGTGCCGGGGCATCTCGCCCGGATAGCTCAGTAGGTAGAGCACTTCCATGGTAAGGAAGGGGTCAGCGGTTCGAATCCGCTTCCGGGCTTTCACCCCCGCTGAGGTTCCCTGAAGGACCTGTCGCCGGCACTCCTCGTTGAGAAAGGCACCCTGGGGAGTTTCTACTTAACAGGCCAAGGCGGCGTAGACTAAGTACGTGGCCGAAGAGCGTGAGTACGAGATCGTCTTGCAGCCTGAGCCCGAAGGTGGCTTTAGCGTGTTTGTGCCTGAGCTTCCGAGCGTGGCGACCCAGGGTGAGACTGCAGAGGAAGCGAAGTCGATGGCGCGCGAGGCGATCGAGGCGTATCTCGAAGTGATGCGTGAGGACGGCCTTCCACTGCCAAGCGTTCAGCGCAGCCGCGTAGCCGTCGACGCGTGAATCCAAGGCTTCCGCCGGTCACCGGAAAGCAGGCCATCGCAGCGCTGGAGAAGGACGGCTGGTACGTGAAGCGTGTGCGCGGCAGCCACCATGTCATGCGCCACCCGGACATCCCCGACGCGATCCCGGTACCGGTTCACGGGAACCGGGAGATCAAGCGAGGGACGCTCTCCAGCATCCTGCGGGTTGCCGGGCTCAGCCGTGACGAGTTCGTTCGACTTCTCGGTTAGCCGCATGTCGCTGGGCTCAGCGACACTCGAAATGGGCTTTTCCCGCCTGGAACCGAGGGGAGGTGAGGGGTCAGCGGTTCGAATCCGCTTCCGGGCTTACGTTGAGGTTCCCTGAAGGATCGGCTTCTAGGTTTGGTGTTTCCTCCCGTGACCAGAATCGACCGCCATGAATTCTCCGCACCGGCCGGCTCGCCCGAAGGCAGTCCGCTCGCCGCTTCCGGTCCGGAACCGAAGGCCGGCCCCTTTCGTCCGGGGCGCCGGACAGCGGTGATCGTCACCGTCGCGGTTCTGGTCGGTATCGCCGTGTGGGTCGTCGCCGCCCGCACCGGGGGAGGGACACCCCCCGGGGTCGGAGCCAGGCTGATCCAGCCGGGAGATCTGACCGCGATCGGGGTGCTGGCCGGACATCCGGTCTTCTGGGCTGGCAGCCGACGGGGCACCACACTCGAGTTCAGCGACGACGGCGCCGGAAACGTCCATCTCCGCTATCTCGACTCGGGGGCCGAGGCCGGAACCCGGACCGAGCGTTTCCTGAACATCGGGACCTATCCCTTCACCGGGGCGTACCGGGCCACCGCATCGCTCGCCCGCAGCAAGGGCCTGACCACGGTGAGGGTGATCCGGGGAGGAATCGGCTTCATCGATCCCGATCGTCCCTACAGCGTCGTCCTCGCCTGGCCGACCCACCCCGACCTTCAGGTCGAGGTGTTTGACCCGGTCAGGTACCGGGCGCTCAGAGTCGTCCGGTCGGGCGATATCGTACCGGTGCCCTGACCGCCGCCTGGATCCTCTTCCCGCTCGTTCTGCTGGCCCTCAGCGCCGGCCTCGGCCTGCTGCTGGAGGTGGTGCGCGGCCGGACCCTCCCCGGACCGCTGCTTCTGCCCGCCGGTTTTGCCGTCCTGACCGTTGTCGGGGGGCTCATCACCTGTTTTTCGGGGCTGGCCCCGCTGACCACTCCGGTCAGCACCGTTCTGGCGGTGGCCGGCGGGATCGCCGCGTTCACGATCGGACCCCGCAAGAGTGGGCGCGAGGACGGTTCCCGCGGGCTCTCCCGGACCGGCATCGCCGCTGCCGCGGTCGCGTTCCTCGTCCTGCTGGTCTACGGGGCGCCGGTCCTCGCTTCCGGTGAACCCGGCTTCGCCGGCTACATAAAGCTCGACGACACCTCCACCTGGCTCGCCTTCACCGATCACGTCCTCGCCCACGGACACTCGGTGGCCGGACTCGCTCCCTCCAGTTACGAGGCAACGGTCCAGATCAATCTCTCGGCCGGGTATCCGGTCGGGGCGTTCATCCCGCTCGCGGTCGGGGGGCAGCTCGCCGGGGTCGATCCGGCCTGGGCCTTCCAGCCCTACCTGGCGTTGATGGCCGCCCTGATGGCGCTGGTCTTCTTCGAACTCTGCCGCCCGGCGCTGCCGAACGTCTGGTGGCGGGCCGGGGCGGCCCTGGTCGCCACCCAGGCGCCGCTGCTGGTCGGCTACGCCTGGTGGGGTGGCATCAAGGAGGTTGCGACCGCCCTGCTGGCGGCGCTGCTGGCGGCCGGTCTGGCTCTGCTGCTTCCCGATCGCTCCGGGCCGGGGGAGGGGAACGACCCCGCCCCGGAACCAGCCGGCCTCCTCCTGCGCCGGGTGGTTCCGCTTCCGGCGGTGGCAGGGGCGGCCCTGATCGGGGTGATGGGGGTCGGCGGTGCCCCCTGGATCCTCGGGCTGCTGGCCGGCGGGGCGGTCCTGGCCGGATTCACCTTCCGCGGCCTGCCCCCGACCCGGTATCTGGTCGCCGGGCTGATCCTGGCCATCGGCATTCTGGTGCTCGGACTGCCGACCGTGTTCGCTTCCGGTCAGCTCTTTTCACCGAGTCAGGGTCCCCTGACCAGCGGCGAGGAGATGGGCAACCTGGTCGCCCCCCTCAAGCTCGCCCAGTACGCCGGCCCCTGGCCGGTCGGGGACTTCCGGCTGACCCCCGGCTCGGGCCTCCTGACCGCGGTTCTGGTTGCCGCGACCCTGGTCGCCGCCGGTTTCGGGATTCTCGGTGCGATCCGCTCCCGGGCCGGGGGCCTGCTGCTCGCCGCGGGCGGGACCGCCGCGGGCTCCCTGGTGGTCTGGCTGGTCGGCTCACCCTGGATTCAGGGCAAGGCACTCGCCACCGGAACCGCCTCCTTCCTGCTCCTGGCCACGGTCGGGATCGCCGCGCTTCTGGGCGGCGGGTTCCCGAACGGACGGCTGCGAGCGGCGGGGGCGGTTCTGCTGATCGTCCCGGTCGGGGTGCTCGCCTCCAACGCCCTGGCCTACAGCCACAGCTGGCTTTCACCACACGCTCAAATGGCCGAACTGGAGCGGATCGGCAGGCAGTTCGCCGGGCAGGGTCCGGCCCTGATGACCGAGTATCAGCCCTACGGGGTGCGGCACTTCCTGCGGGAGCTGGATGCCGAGGGGGCCTCCGAACTGCGTCGCCGCCAGATTCCCCGGCTGGGTGGCGGTCTGGCAGAGAAAGGCGAGTGGTCGGACACGGATCAACTGGCGCTCGACCCGGGCGACGAGGGGGTGTTCACCTACCGCACCCTGGTGCTGCGTCGAAACCCGGACCAGAGTCGCCCGCCCTCGCCCTACCGCCTGGTCTGGCGTGGGCGCTACTACGAGGTCTGGCAGCGACCGGTCGACTTCGACCCGGCCTCGATCGTCGCCCACCAGCCGCTCGGGGAGGGTCACCAGCCGTCCGCCATCCCGGATTGCGATCAGGTCCGCGCGCTGGCCGGCCAGGCCGGACCCGGCGGGGAGGTGGTGGCGGTGGGCCGCCGGCCGAACGCCACCGCCGAGCTGACCGAGTACCCGCCCGGCTGGGTGCCGGATCCCGCCGCCGGCACGCTCACCCCGCTTTCCGACGGGACCGCCACCGGAACGGTCGTCGTGCCTGCGGCGGGCCGGTACCGGGTCTGGCTCGGTGGCTCGGTCCGGGGCAGGGCCGAGGTCCGGATCGGCGGGGTTTCCGCCGGCTCGGTCCGGGGCGTGCTCAATAACAACGGGCAGTACATGGAGCTGGAGGAACTCGATCTCGCCGCCGGGCCGGCCGCCGTCACCGTCACCTACGAGCGGGCCGGGGCGCTCCGTCCGGCGACCCGGGACTACCCGTTCGGGTTCGGTCCGGTGGTGATCCAGCCGGTCGGCGAGCCGCAGCTGATCCGGCTCCCTGCCGACCGGGCGGAGCAGCTCTGCGGCAAGCGTCTGGACTGGATCGAGGCGGTCCGAACTCCCTGAGCGCGTCTCGATCCGCCCGCCCGGATCCAGCTCCGGCAGCGACCTCTGGTTGAGCCTGAACGTGACGCCGATCACATGACGCAACCTAAGTGTGGTATAAATCCCCGCAGGTTCTAATGGGAGAAGCCCCCGAACCGGGGCGCCACTTTCAGGGAGAAAACAATTTCGTGGCTCGTAGGGAGTCGACGGTGGAACCTCGGGACTGCCGTCAACAATTGAGGGACAGACTGTCCAAGGGAGGAAGTACGAACGTGATTTCTGCGTTTACGGAAGCTGATTCAGCCGCAGGGAACAATGGTTTCACCAGCCGCATCCGGCTCGCTGCCGCCATGTTCGCGCTCACCGTTGCCGGGATCTTTGCCTTTGCATCGACCTCCCAGGCGGTCACCATCACCAACCCGGGCGCCAACAACATGGTGATCGAGAAGGGCTTCCTCAAGGTCGGTGACAAGGTGGACAACTCGCTTGACGACCTCGACCCGAAGCCGAGCCTCGCCGGCAACATCGATGCCGCCGGCAACATCTTCGTCCCGAAGAGTTCCTTCAACTTCGGCACGCTCGAGTTTCCGGTTGACGTGACCGATCCGATCTCGGTCCAGGGCGTGATCGGGATCGAGATCATCCCGACCCACGATGTGACCGGCACGATCGACCCGATCACCGGGATCTCGAACATGCGGATCCGGTTGAAGATCCGGGCCTTCCGGATCTCCGGCAGCTCACTGCTGAACGTCGGCAACGCCTGTTTCCTCGGTACCGATTCCAACCCGATCGATCTTCAGATGAGCACCGAGGTCGGTGTGTTCCCGGGCAGCGTCAACAGCCAGGGCGGCCGTCGCTACAGCGTCTCCACCGGGGACGCCCGCTACGGCGACCAGACCTTCTCGGTACCCGGCCAGTCCGGCTGTACCGGCCTGCTCTCCGGCCAGATCAACGGGCTGCTCGGCATCCCCTCGGGGGCGGGGGCCAACGCCGGCGAGTTCGAGATCTCCTTCCACCCGGCACCGATCTCCAACGCGACGATCAACATCGGCTCGAAGCCGGCCAACCCGACCAACCAGACCTCGGCCAACTTCACCTACACCACCAGCGTGCCGAGCGGACTCACCCACGAGTGCCGGCTCGACGCCGGCGCCTGGACCGTCTGCCCTCCCGGCAACCCGGTCAACTACCCGACCCTCGCCGACGGCTCGCACACCTTCAAGGTGCGGGCGGTGGCCGGTGGCAACGATGTGACCGCTCCCGGCAGCCAGAACACCTACACCTGGGTCGTCGACACGGTGATCCCGGTCTTCACCGTGAACGGTGCGCCGGCCGGCCTGACCAACAACCGGAACGCCAACATCTCGTTCAGCGCGAACAAGACGCTGAGCCCGGCCCAGACCACCTGCACCCTGGACGGAGTTCCGACCAACCCCTGTTCCAGCCCGCGCACGCTCAGCGGGCTCTCCGACGGGTCCCACACCTGGACCGTCTCCGGGACCGACTCGGCCGGCAACTCCGGCTCGGCCTCAAGGAGCTGGACCGTTGACGGCACCAAGCCGGTGGTGGACATCACCTCCACTCCGCCCGATCCGTCCTCGACCGCGAGCGTCGAGTTCGAGTTCACCGCTTCCGACAACATGACCCCGAACCCGGTCACCCAGTGCCGGGTCCTGGACATCAGAAATACCCCGGTCGTGGTCCAGAACTGGACCAACTGCAGCTCTCCCGACGCGCAGATCCGAGGTACCGGCAAGTGGCGCTACGAGTTGCGTGCCACCGACGACGCCGGCAACGTCTCCGACGTTGACTCCTACGAGTGGGTAGCGAACACCGCTGAACCGGTGATCGTGCCCGAGACCTACATCGGACCGGGCGGACCGCTCAGCAGCAACACCGGTGGCTCCACCGATCCCGAGGATGCCGACTTCGAGTTCGAGGCCCTGACCTACGACGTGAACGGTGACCCGATTCCGGGCACCGAGTTCACTTACGAGTGCTGGCTCGACGGACAGTCCCTCGGTGCCTGCACGGCCCCGATGACCCTGCAGGACATGACCGGCGGCACGCCGCTGAGCGAGGGTCTCCACACCTTCGAAGTCCTGCCGACCAAGGTCGCACTGCCGACCGGGGTACCCGGTTTCCGCACTGCCTACCAGTGGTACGTGGACACGTCCAACCCGACTGCCGCGTTCGATACGACCCCGCCGGCGCATCACAACTCCGCCACGGCCGAGTTCGGCCTCGACATCGACGGCACCGGCTCCAACGGCACCGCCCGCTGCAAGCTGGACAACGGGAACTGGGCCGACTGTAATTCGGACACGATCCACACGGTGGTCGTTTCCGACGGCAATCACACCCTCAGGCTGAAGGCGGTTGACCAGGCCGGTAACGAGAGCCCGGTGGTCACCCACAGCTGGAACGCCGACACCCAGGATCCGACCGCGGCGATCAACTCGACACCGCTGGACAACGATCCCTCCGGCAAGGCGACCTTCGTCTACAACTCGAACGACAACGAGACCGGTGTCCAGGCGATCTGCAGCCTGGACGGGGTCGCCGTAGCGTGTGACCGGACCAGCCACACCTGGGATCCGGTCGCGGACGGTCCGCATGAGTTCGAACTGCGGGTGGTTGACGAAGCCGGCAACGAGGTCACCCGCACCCACAACTGGATCGCGGACACCACCGCCCCGGATCTGGACATCACCGCCCGCCAGCCGGTCGCGCTCTCGAACCAGACCTCGGCCGCCTTCAAGTTCCTCGGAACCGACGGAGGCTCCGGGATTGACGACGTGTCCTGCCGGATCGACGGCGGCGCCTGGGAGCCCTGTGACAACGGCAACCAGTGGAACTACTACCCGGGCCCGTACGGTTCCGCCCAGCACCGTTTCGAGGCGCGGATCACCGACAAGGCCGGCAACGCCACGATCCGTGACTACGTCTGGAAGGTTGATCTGAACCGTCCCGACGTGGCGATCGCGACCGCGCTCGACAAGACCAAGTCGACCGATGCCTCGCTCACCTTCCTCAGTTCCTCGAACGACGTCACCGGCTACGAGTGCAAGCTGGACGCCGGCGCCTGGGGCCCCTGCTCCTCGCCGAAGGACTACAGCGGCCTCTCGGTCGGAAACCACGTCTTCATGGTGCGATCGATCGATCTCGCCGGGAACGTAAGCGTCGAGGACTCACTCGGATGGACGATCCAGGCCGAGGATCCGACTCCGGAAACCTGCCCGAGTGGCAAGGTCGGGACCTACCCCGACTGCTACGACCCCTGCCCCGAGGGCTGGACCGGCGCCCCGCCGAACTGCGTGAAGCCGCCCCCCGCCAGGTGTGAGGACGGCAAGGTCGGCACCCCGCCGAACTGCAAGTCGCCGCTGCCGCCGCTGCCGCCGTCGACCACGGTCGGGAGCTACGACCCGGCGACCGGCAAGCTGGCGATCCGGCTGCGCTGTCCGGTTGCGATGAAGCCGCGATGCATCGGCACCGCGGTCGCGGTGACCGGCAAGGGCAAGCGGGCCAAGGTGATGAGCTCGAAGGTCCGCTCGAGCTCCAGGGCCAACAAGTGGAAGCTGGTCACCCTGGTGATCAAGCCGCAGTACCGCTCGCTGGTCGAAGGCTGGAGCACGGTCAACCAGAAGAAGCTGATCATCCGCCAGACCGTCAAGTCGAAGCGGGTGAAGAAGAAGCGAAATGTCTTCCACACCTACAAGGTGCGGGTCAAGGGCTAGGTGGGGACGTTGAGGAACAGCGAAACCATCCAGATCAGGAATCAGGGAGAAACAATGGGAGCCACCGAGATGACAGCCAAGGGAACGACCCGCTTCACGCGGCTCGCAGCGATCGTCGCCGGCCTTGTCGCGGCGCTGATGCTGCTGGCCGGGATGCAGGCGAACGGCGCGAACGCGGCCTACGTCGCGAACCCCGGCACCTTCACGGTTCAGTTCACCAACGGTCCCGGCGACGGGATCCGCTTCTCGAACGGTTCGATCAGCGAGACCCGCTGGCCGTTCAGCGCGATCACGACCCCTTCGCCGCCCAGCTTCCCGATCACCGTGAACGCGGACGGCACCTTCACTGCGAACACCGACTCGCTCTCCTTTCAGGAGAAACAGATCCACAACAACTGTCTGACCGGTGCCTTCCTCTGCGTCGGCGCCCCGAAGGGCGTCAGGAGCCTTCCCGAAGACGGCGGCACCTGGTCCGGCACGATTGACCCGGCCACCGGTGCGATCTCGATGAGCATGCCGCTGCGGATCCGCAACCGTTCCGTTTCCGGCAGCGCGATTGACGACTGCTACATCGGTGGTGCGGGCACCGGCCCGATCTCGATCGATCCGTCCACCGCCAACGCCAACGGTGTGGCCTACAACTTCGTTTCAAGGACCGCAAGACTTGCCGATGCCGGCTGGACCACCCCGATGCCGGGTGGCCTGAACGGCGGCGGCGGCTCCGGAAACTGCGACCGGACCGCCAACTGGAACACCCCGATGAACCTGCCCTCCGCGGACACCTGGTTCCGGGCGAATGTGACCATTCAGGACGGCAACGGTGACGGTGTGCGGCCCTTCCCGAAGCCGACCTTCACGGTCGCCCCGGACCCGGTCGGCGAGGGTGACACGGTCACTCTCGACGCCACCGCATCGAACATGACCGGGTTCCTCGACGCCTGCCCCGACCCGAATGTGGATACCGGCTGCGGTTACGAGTGGGACTTCGACAACGACGGCACGATCGACAAGCGCACCAACACGCCGACGGTGACCACCTCCTACGCGACCGCCGGTAACTACACTGCCGAGCTGACGATCAACAGCAACAAGGGCACGGTCGAGTCCACCACCCGGTCGCTGACCGTCCAGATCCACCCGGTCGCCCAGATCGACTCCGGGCCGCCCTCGGTGACCAAGGAGACCCAGAACGACTTCACCTACTCGATTCCGGTCAACCCGGACAACGCCACCACCCAGTGTTCGGTTGACGGCGGCGGCTGGAGCGCCTGCATCAGCGGTGACGACTTCACCTTCACCCAGGCCGATGACACGACCGGGAGCCACAACTTCCGGGTCCGCGGCATCACCCCGGGCGGCGTGATCGGTCCGGTGGCGACCCACAACTTCACCATCGACCGGGTCAAGCCGCGGGTGACGATCGCCCCGGGCTCGCTGCCGGCCAACCCGACCACGGTGACCTCGGCCAACTTCAGCTTCACCGCCGACAAGCCGAACACCACGCTCGAGTGCCAGCTCGACGGTGGCGCCTGGCAGCCCTGCGGCACCAACTCGACCGGCAGCCAGGGTTACAGCAACCTTGCCCAGTCCTCACCGCGGCCGATCGAGGCCCCGAATCCGCATCAGTTCCGGATCCGGGCGACCGATCAGTACGGCAACATCGGCGGTGACGGCAACCCCGGCGGCGGCGCCTTCGACTGGGAGATCGACCTGACCTCCCCGACGATCAACCTGGACACGAAGCCGGCCAACCCCTCGAACGTGATCTCGCCGAGTCTCGGCTGGACCAACAACGAGTCGATCCAGCTGGCCCAGTGCCGCCTCGGGATCAACGGCAGCTTCGGCCCCTGGGCGAACTGCGGCAGCCTCACCGGCAAGAGCTACTCCAATCTGGCCGATGCGACCTACAGCTTCGGTCTGCGGACGCTCGACGTCGCCGGTAACTGGAGCTCCACCACCACCTGGAACTGGGTGCTGGAGACGGTCGACCCCGGGCTGACGATCACCAAGGCCCCGCCGCTCTTCTCGAAGCGTTCGCTGGCCCAGTTCTTCTGGGACACCGATCCGGCCAACACCAACCGCTGCCAGATCGACAGCGAGCCGGTGCAGAATCCCTGTGACCCGGGCATCAAGTACGCCTACCTCAGCGAGGGTTCGCACATCTTCACGGTGATCTCGACCGACCCGGCGCTGAACGAGACCACCAAGACGTACAGCTGGTCGATCAAGACGGTCCAGCCGGTGGTCGCGATCGACCCGGGCAGCCTGCCGGACGCCAACTCGACCGTGGACAGCGCCAACTTCGTGCTGACCACCGCCAACGGCACGGCCGAGTGCAGCCTCGACGGGGCCGCCTTCGGTCCCTGTGACAGCGACTCGGCCCAGGCCTACACCGGTCTCGGCCAGGGCAACCACACCTTCGAGGTGCGGGCGGTCGATGACTACGGCAACCGGAGCGCCACCGACGCCTACTCCTGGCAGGTGCTGACCGCCGGTCCGGTGGTCACCCTGCCGACCACCCCGCCGAACCGGGACCGGCACTCGACCGCGACCTTCTCGATCGACGTCGATTCCGCCGACAGCAACGTCCCGACGGTCTGCGCGATCGACGGAATCCCGTTCGGCTGCTCCAACCAGGCGGTGGTCACCGACCTCGCCGACGGCAGTCACACCTTCGAGGTGACCGCCACCGACAGCGCCGGACAGACCGACACCGCCAGCTACACCTGGACGGTCAAGGCGAAGATCCCGGGACTCGGCTTCGATGCCACCCCGGTGGCAGTCTCGAACAGCGATGACGCCACCTTCGAGTTCTCCTCGGACGAGGACCCGAACGTGACCTACGACTGCAGCCTCGATGGGGCCAGCTGGGCCGGCTGCTCCAGCCCGGTTGATCTCGACTCGCTCTCCCAGGGCAACCACAGCTTCCGGGTGCGGGCCGGTGACGACGTCGGCAACACGATCGTCGAGACCTTCACCTGGAAGGTGGACACGATCGCTCCGACCGTGGCCTTCGACTCGACCCCGCCGGCGAACACCACCGATGTGGCCGAGCTGATCGCCTTCCACGCCAGCGAGGGTGATGCCACTCTCGAGTGCAAGCTGGATGCCGGTTCATTCGCGGCCTGCACCTCGCCGAAGCTGGTCGCCGATCTCGCGGTCGGGAACCACAGCCTGAGCGTGAGGGCCACCGATCCGGCCGGCAACACCGGGGCCACCGCAACCACCTCGTGGACTGTGGATGCCTTGCCGGCACCGCCCGTCGGGAACGGCCTCAAGGCCACCCCGAAGAGCCAGTCCAAGCCGAAGACCGTGAAGTCCAAGGCGAAAGGCAAGAAGGCCAAGGGCAAGAAGAAGGCCAAGGGCAAGAAGGCCTCGAAGCGGAATAAGCGCTGACCGGGTCTTCAGGGAGAGTCAGTCAGATGGAGCGCAGCAGAAGCAGGGGAATGACCGCAATGTCTAGTGAAGTCAACTGCCCGGAGAAGTCCGGGCCCAGGGAGGAACAGGAAGCAATGAACAACAGATCAATCAAGGGAAGTTCTCGCCGTCTGCGGGCCTTCCTGGCAGCGCTGTTCCTGGCGCTCCTGGTGTCTTTCGGGGCGGCTCCGGCCTCCTCACTGGCCGCCGACGAGACTCCGCCGACGCTCTCCCCGCTGGCCCAGCCGGCTGACTTCACCAAGGCGGTCAACAACACGGTCATCTTCCAGGCCGATGAGCAGGTCACCGGCTTCGAGTGCCGCACCGTGGACAACACCGGCTCGGATACGAACGGTTTCGCGACCGGTTCCGATCCCGCTGCCGGGTTCACCCCGTGTAACCCCGGCCAGTTCCTCCCCACCCAGGGCTGGAACACGATCAACGGCCAGACCGACGGTCGCAAGGGCCTCCAGGTCCGGGGGACCGACCTGGCCGGCAACACCCAGGAGACCGATGACGAGGTCCTGAACAACGGCGGCCTGACCGTCTACTGGACGGTGGACAACACCGCGCCGACCGCCTCCTTCCAGGCCGGCACCGTTCAGCAGGGCAGCAACACCACCTCGACTGACGCGACGATCAACGTGTCCGCGGCCGACACCCCGATCGATTTCGGGGTTGCCGCCAACGGGATCGCCGCTCAGGACCCGGCTTACGAGTGCAGCCTCGACAACGCTCCCTTCGCGGCCTGCGCCCCGCCGATCAGCCTGACCGGGCTCACCGCCGGTGCGAAGAGCTTCCGGGTGAGGGTGACCGACGAGGCCACCAACGTCTCCTCGATCATCGAGCGCACCTGGACCGTGGTCGACACCGGCAACGCCTCGGTGACCCTGGACACCCAGCCCGCCGCGGTGATCGGCAGCCGTGACGCGGCCTACACCTTCAGCCCCGACAACGGCACCGCCGAGTGCCGGATCGACGCCACCGAGGCCCAGAACGCGGCTGACACCGGCTGGAGCGCCTGTTCCAGCCCGCACACCTTCACCGGGCTCGCCGAGGGCAACCACCAGGCCGAGATCCGCGAGAACCCGAGCGCGATCCCGGCGGTGGACAACTTCGCCGTCTACGCGGATCTGCCCAGCGTGACCATCGACCAACGTCCCGGCCTCCTCCGGCCGGACGGGAAGCGGTACACCGGGCTGACCGAGGACTCCGACCAGATCCTGTTCTCCTCGGCGGACAATCCGCCCTACGCGCCCGGTGCGACTACCTTCGAGTGCCGGTACTACCGGGTCGGAGACCTGGCCGGACCGTGGGAAGCCTGCAGCTCCCCTTACGCCGCGACCTGGGACAAGCACGACGACCTCGCCGAAATGAAGTTCGAGGTACGGCCGACTTCGTCCACCGGGAATCTCGGCTCGGCCCAGAACACCGCCTGGACGATCATGGGCTCCCAGCCGGTCGCATCCTTCGGGGTCAACGGCAACGACGTGATCGCCTGCGGCAACGGTGCCGAAAACGGACCCGGTCCGTCCGGCTGTGACGACACCGCAGACAGCACCCAGCCGTGGACCCGGACCCGGGTCGAGCTGCCGCAGTTCAAGGCAACCTCCTCGCGGCCGATCGACGGGCTGGTCGGATTCGCCTGCCAGCTCAACGACGGCACCGTCCACAACCCCTGCACCGAGCGAACCACTGGCCTTCCGGCCGGCGGAAGCCCGCTCACCGTGGTCGCTGGTGGCACCCGGGGGGACAACGACAACCTCGGTGACGAGATCAACCGGAACGCTGCGAACACGTTCAAGGTCTGGGTGATCGACCCGGCCGGCAACATGTCCGATCCGGTCAGCTACACCTTCACCCACGACACGGTCCAGCCGACCTTCGCGATCACCTCGGCGACTCCGGCCCGGACCAACCTCGGTACCAACGGCGATCCGCTGGTCGTCGATCTCGAGTCCGACGGGCCGCTCGACGCGATCGGCGCCCGCTGCATGCTGATCCCGGGTGGTGACGCCAGCACCGACGCGACCAGCCCCGGAGACTCCGGCACCGATCCGGCGAGCTCAACCTGGCCCGCCTGCACCAGTCAGGGTGACGCCACCCACGCCCAGTGGGTCGGCGACAGTCTCGTCGAGGGCACCTACGCCCTCGACATCCGCGGCTACGACGAGGTCTGGAACGTTGCCTCCGGCACCGACGCCCTGACTCGTCCATCGGTCACCGACAACGATCCGAACGGGCGCCGGTACGTGTTCACGGTTGACCGCACCGCGCCGACCGTGTCCATCGATTCCGGTCCGGCCGAGGCCTCGACCGTTCCGGCAACCTCCGGAACGTTCGGGTTCACCCCGAGCGAGCCGGGCGCCCAGATCGACAAGACCGAGTGTCGCCTCGATCCGGCCGATCCGAATGATCACTCGGGTGGCTGGAGCGACTGCGACGACGGCAGCTTCGACTTCTCCGGGCTCACCGACGGTGCCCACGTATTCCAGGTACGGTCACTGGACACCGCCGGCAACCAGGGCCTGCCGGAGACGCGCAACTGGACGGTGGATTCAACCCTCCCGTCTGCGGATGTGACGATTGATCCGTCCGCCGCGCTGACCAAGCAGACCGCGGCCGAGCTGACCTTCACGCTCGACCCGAACGGATCCACCGCGGTCTGCCGGATCTCGCAGTCACCGGCCGGCTGGACCGACCCGCACAGCAAGATCACCGGGATCGCCTACGACATCAACACGCCCGAACCGATCACCGACTGGGTGGCCTGCAGCAGCCCGGTCGACCTGAGCGGACTGGCTGACGGAGGCTACACGGTCGATGTCAAGCCGATCAACTACCTCGACACCCCGGGGCCCGTGGTCAGCAAGAGCTGGACCGTGGACACGGTCAAGCCGGTGGCGACGATCACCGACAAGCCGGCTGTCAACACCAGGCAGACCAGCGCCGAACTGAAGTTCACCGCGGACAAGGCCGGCAGCACCTTCGAGTGCGAGTTTGACGGCGGTCCCGCCCAGGCCTGCACCAGCCCGCAGAACTTCAGCGGGTTGAGCGACGGCAGCCACACGTTCACCGTCACTCCGACCGACCCGATCGGGAACGTCGGCGATCCGGTGTCACACACCTGGAACGTGGACACCGTGCTGCCGAACACGTCGATCGATTCCGGCCCGACCGGAACCGTGAACGTGCCGACCGCGACCCTCGAGTTCAGCGCAGACAAGGCCGGGTCGACCTTCGAGTGCAAGCTCGGCAACGGTTCCTGGGGCGCCTGCTCCAGCCCGAAGGCGTACACCGGTCTGACCGACGGCGACAAGACCTTCGCGGTAAAGGCCACCGACCCGGTCGGCAACACCGGCCCGATCACGATCCAGACCTGGACCGTGGACCTGCCGAAGTGCGCTCCCGGCCAGACCGGCACCCCGCCGGACTGTCAGGATCCGGTCTGCCCGCCCGGCAAGGTTGGCACTCCGCCGAACTGTCAGGATCCGGTCTGTCCGCCCGACAAGGTCGGCACTCCGCCGAACTGTCAGGATCCGGTCTGCCCGCCTGACAAGGTCGGCACCTACCCGGACTGCTACCCGCCCTGCCCGAGCGGAACGATCGGTACCCCGCCGCTCTGCCACGAGCCGCCGCCGGCCGTCTGCCCGAGCGGCCAGATCGGCACCCCGCCGAACTGTGTGACGCCGAAGGCGATCTTTGCCAAGCCGAAGGTGAAGGCTCCGAAACGGGTCAAGGCCGGCAAGAAGTTCAAGGCAAGGGTGAGTGTGAAGAACATCGGCAACGCCAGCGCCACCGGGATCAAGGTGTGCGTCAAGGCACCCAAACGCCTGGTTACCGGTAAGTGCGGAAAGATCACCAAGGTGGACGCCGGGCGCACCGGGACCGTGGTGCTTCAGCTCAGGGGCACGAGGGTCAAGCTCTTCAAGAAGAACGAGCAAGCCACCTACACGATCACCGTCAGCGCCGCCGGCGTGAAGAAGAAGACGTACGTCGGTCACGTCACCCTGCTGAAGTAGCAAGACGCAACCCCGGAACCCTGCCGGCGGGGTTCCGGGACGAAACGCCCGTTGGGAATGCCGCCCGACGGGCGTTTCGATTGCAGGGTGACCCGGCCCTGAGCGCCCCGGTGAAGGGCCGGGGGAGGCGCATAGCAGCCGGACCGGACACCAGCCACCGCCTGAAGCGGCGAACCGGTATTCTTCACCGGTGCCTCGTGCCCCGGCCGAGGTTTTATTTTGTCAAGGCACTGCCTGAGTAGCGAGGAAATATGGCACGCGGAGATGTCCGCATCGCGGTGACGCTTGCTTGCGAAAGCTGCAAGCGCCGCAATTACCAAACCAATAAGTCCAAGCGGAACACGCCGGACCGGATCGAAATCCGCAAGTACTGCCGCTGGTGCGGCAGCCACCAGCCCCACAAGGAAACTCGCTAGTGGCGAAATCCCGGGCACAACGGAAGGCCGAGAAGCGCGCGCGCGAGGCCGAGGAGCGGGCCAGAACCGAATCCGGTGAAGGCCGCGCCCAGCACGACACCCAGGTGGGCAAGTCGGGCGAGGTAGCCGAGGTTGAAGCGGTCGAGGCCGGCATAGCTGCCGGTGCCCGGGAGCAGGATCTGGAAACCCCCGACGCCCCGCGTCAAGGGCCTGAATCGAAGGCCAGCCGCCGGGAGAAGCGTCAGGAAGAGAAGCGCAAGAAGAGCGAACAGAAACGCCACGAGGAGCAGCAGCTGGCCAAGCGCCAGAAGCAGGCCCAGGTCGATCGGCCGCGGAGCGGCGTGGTCGCCTTTCTGTCTTCCTGTGCGGCCGAACTCCGGCGGGTGCAGTGGCCCGACCGCGACACCCTGATTCAGGCCTCGGCGGTCACCCTCGTTTTCTGCTTCGTCTTCGCGCTCTACCTGGGGCTGCTGGACCTCCTCTTCAACTGGCTCGTACAGAGGATCATCTGAGCATGTATCGCTGGTACGTCGTAAACACATACTCCGGCCACGAGAACAAGGTCAAACAGAAGCTCGAACACCGAATCGAGAACATGGGCCAGGGCCACCGGGTCCGCAAGGTCGTGGTTCCGACCGAGATGGTCTCCGAGATCAAGGACGGCCAGAAGATCCAGGTCGAGAAGCGGACCATGCCCGGCTACGTGCTGATCCAGATGGACCTCACCGACAACGCCTGGACCCTGGTCAAGGGGACTCCCGGCGTGACCGGGTTCGTCGGGCCGCGTGACAAACCGGTCCCGCTCACCAAGGTCGAGGTCGATCGTCTGCTCCACCGTGAGACGGCGGAACGTCCCCGCACCCAGGTCCAGTTCGAGATCGGTGAGACGGTCAAGATCATCAGCGGCCCACTCTCCGATTTCTCCGGTGAGATCGCCGAGATCAACGAGGATCAGAACAAGCTGAAGGTCCTGGTCTCGATCTTCGGACGGGAGACCCCGTCCGAAGTCGGATACGAACAGGTCAAGAAGCTCTAACCCACCAACTTTCCAAGGTACGCAAGGCTCATGGCAAAAAAGGTAATGACACTCATCAAGCTCCAGATTCCGGCAGGTGCCGCGAATCCGGCGCCCCCGGTGGGTCCCGCGCTCGGTCAGCACGGGGTCAACATCATGGATTTCTGCAAGGCGTTCAACGCCCAGACCCAGCAGGACTCCGGCACCATCATCCCGGTCGAGATCACGGTCTACGAGGACCGGAGTTTCGACTTCATCACCAAGACACCCCCGGCGGCCGTCCTGATCAAGGAGGCCTGCGGGATCAAGAAGGGCTCCGGTGAGCCCCACGTAAACAAGGTGGCGACGATTACCGAGGCCCAGGTCCGGGCCATTGCCGAGCGCAAGATGCCGGACCTCAACGCCAACGATCTCGATGCCGCCTCGAAGATCATCGCCGGAACCGCCCGTTCGATGGGCGTGGAGGTCAAGTAGCCATGGCATCCGGAAAGCGTTTCCGCCAGCAGGCCCAGAAGGTTCAGCGGGACCACATCTACCCGCCTGCGGAGGCGATCAACCTGATCAAGCAGACCGCATCCGCCGGCTTCGACGAAACGGTCGAGGTTCACATCCGGCTAGGGGTCAACGTGAGGCATGCCGAGGAGCAGCTCCGCGGTACCCTCGCCCTGCCCCACGGGCTCGGCAAGGACGTTCGGGTCGCGGTCTTCGCCCAGGGTGACAAGGCCCGGGACGCCGAGGCCGCCGGTGCCGACATCGTCGGCAGCGAAGATCTCGCCAAGGAGATCGAGGAGGGACGTGACGACTTCGATCTGGTCATCGCCACCCCGGACATGATGCCCGTGGTCGGTCGTCTCGGGCGTGTCCTCGGACCGTCCGGCAAGATGCCGAACCCCAAGGTCGGCACCGTGACCGAAGACGTCGAGAAAGCGGTCGGCGAGTCCAAGGCCGGTAAGGTTGAGTATCGGACCGACCGGCAGGCGATCGTCCACCTGGCGATCGGCAAGGCCTCGTTCGAGCCGGACGCGCTGCTCGGCAACTACGCCGCGGTGATGGAAGAGATCACCCGGGCTAAGCCGGCCTCGGCCAAGGGCCGTTACATCATCTCGATCTCGGTCTCCACGACCATGGGCCCCGGGATTCCGGTTGATCCCTCGATGGCGACCGAGAAGGACATCCTCCCGGACGCCGATGGTTCCGGACCGGCGGTCGAAGCCGCCGACGCCGAGCCGGCCGCTGCCTGATTCGATGGCGGGCAGGTCACGGACCCTGCTTTCGCTGGCCGCGATCGCCGCCCTTTCGGTGGTCGGAACGGTCGGCTGCGGGGGCACCTCGGACCCGGCCTCCGGGGAAGATGCCGCCACCCGCAAGGCGGATGATGCTGCGGTCCGTGAGCTGGCCACCCGGCTGAAGCTCTACACGTTGAAACAGGACCCGAAGGGCATCTGCAGACTGTTTGAACCCGCCCGGATGCGTGCCTGGCTCGGGAAGGACTGCGTCAGGATCTTCAAGCGGAGCCTGAAGCAGGTTCCGACGGCCCGGCAGATGCAGGTCAAGGCGGTGACAACCGATGGCGACCGGGGTGCGATCAGCTTCGCCTACGGCGAGATCGGGGTCACCCGAATCCAGGGCGAGTGGTATCTGGCAACTCCCGATACTGCCGCCCCGGACTCCGAGAGCTAGCCGGGCCGGCACCGGGGAGGATGCGCAGCGGCCGGTGGGCCGGGGCGAGGAGCCGGTGCCTCGCCGGTTCCGCTAGAGTTCCGCTTCTGCCACAGACCGCTGGTCGGGCGATAGTCCGTAATCCCAGCGCAGGTGAAGCCCGAGAGCCAGTTCTCCCGTGCCCGCCTGCGAGCGGGTTTTCTTTTGCCCGACGGTCCGGCAGGTTGCGTCAGACAGATCAAGTCAGACAGAGAACAGGCAGATATGAACCGTGAAGAAAAAGTCGCGCTGGTTGATGAGATCAGCGCCGAGATCGCCTCATCCGATGCGATCTTCGCCGTCGACTACCGGGGCATCTCGGTACCGCAGGCGGCCGAGTTGCGGGGCAAGCTGCGCGAAGCCGATTCCTCCTTCAAGGTGGTCAAGAACCGGCTGACCAAACTGGCTGCCGAGAAGGCCGGGGTTGACGGTCTGGGGGATCTCCTCCAGGGTCCGACCGCCCTGACCTTCGTCCGGGGCGACACCGCCCAGGCGGCCAAGGCGATCACCAGCTTCAACAAGGAGCATGAAGTCCTCACCTACAAGGGAGGCTTCATGGGGGAGACGGTCCTCGATCAGGAGCGTTTCACCGCGATTTCGAAGCTGCCCTCGCGCGATGTCCTCAACGGTCAGCTGGCGGGTGTTGTCGCCAGCCCGCTGGTGACCCTGACCAGGGGCCTCGGATCGATGGTCTCCGGGCTGGCGATTCAGCTCCAGCAGATCGCCGAGCAGGGTCTGGTCGGGCAGGACGCCCCGGCGGCCGAACCGGAAGCCGAGGCGAAGGCCGAGCCCGAAGCCGAAGCGAAGGCTGAGTCCGAAGCCGAAGCCGGGGAGTCCGAGGCGCCCGCCGAGGAATCACCGGCCGAGGCAGAGGCTGAAGCCGAGGCCGACGCCGGAGCGGATGCCCCGGCAGAGGAAGCCGAGCCCGCCGCGGACCCCGCGGAAACCGACGAATCTCCGGCCGAAGAGGCCGACGGGGAGTGACCTGACGGTCACCGCCCGGATCACTTAAAGCAGAAACGAACAGGAGCAAGAAATGGCAACCAGCACCGAAGAGTGGATTGAGGAACTGAAGGGCATCACCGTGCTCGAACTCTCCGAGCGGATCAAGGCGCTCGAGGAGGAGTTCGGCGTTTCGGCGACCGCCGTCGCAGCCGCCGCCCCGGCCGCAGCGGGCGGCGACGCCGGCGGCGACGCCGGCGCCGAGGAGAGCTCGACCGTGGACGTGGTCCTGACCTCGCCGGGCGAGAAGAAGGTCCCGGTCATCAAGGTCGTCCGTGCCGCCACCGGCCTCGGCCTCAAGGAGGCCAAGGCTCTGGTCGACGAGGCCCCCAAGGCCGTCAAGGAAGGTCTGGAGAAGGACGAGGCCGAGAAGCTCAAGGCCGAGCTCGAAGAGGCCGGCGCCAGCGTCGAACTCAAGTAGTCCCCGTCTCAACCGGACAGCCCGCAGGCGGGCTGTCCGGCCGGCCGCGGCAACCGCCAGCGACCCCCGAAAGGGCGCCCCAGAGGCGCCCTTTCCCGCAAAAAAAGCCCGCCGAGGTGTCGATTATCCGGTATAGTGCCGGTTCTCCTACACCTCGGCGAACTGAGTGGGCCCCTTGGGGGCGTCCGCCTTTCGTCGCAGTTCTGTTCATGAACTGGCAAGAACTGCGCACCACCTGTGTTCCTGCGCTGGGCAACCTCGCACCATGCGCATCAATCCGAAGTACCCGCTTGCCCGAATCCGCCGATATATGTCCAGCCGCCGCTGGGTCGCCCACCGTGCCGAGCTGGTTGCGCTCGGAGTCCGAGAGAAGCGGATAGACGACCTGGTCAGGTCACAGCGTCTGACCCCTGTGCTGCCCGGCGTATACGCATTCGGGCGAGATATCGAAACCAAGGAAGCGGCATACCGGGCGGCCTTACTGGCTGCGGGACCGGGGTCGGTCCTGAGCGGCCGGAGCGCCTGTGAGCTCTGGGGCCTGGTTGCGTCCCCGGCGGGTATCCCGCGTCGGATCACGGTAGCTTCGCCAAGACAGAAGGCGGTCACGGTGTCAAGTCGGTCGAAGGCTCTGGCCCAAACCAGGGTTCGGGTGACCCACCGTAGCCTTGACCCGGATGAGCTCCGCCGCCGTAACGGTCTGGACGTGACCTCGCCTGCGCGCTCATTGATCGACTTCGCAGCGGAAGCCACCCCGCGCCAACTGCGATTCGCCTTCCTTGAGGCCTGTCGTCTCGGGCTGTTCAACCGCCGGGACGTCGCGTACTGCTATCGACGCATCGTGGGTCGCCGAGGGGCGAGAAGACTGAGGCCACTGCTGGCCCTCTGGCAACCGGAGCTGGGACGGATCAGATCCGTCCTGGAGGGAACTTTCCTGCTGGCCTGGATCGCGTATGGAGGAGCCATGCCGAAGGTAAACGCAAAGGTCTTCGGCTACGAAGTCGATGCGTACTGGCCCGACCACGGGCTGGTGGTCGAGCTGGACGGTCGGACCTACCATCGCGGTCCGGTTTCGCGGGCGCGCGATGCCGAAAAGGACAGATACCTGCGCAGCCGGGGACTCACCGTGCTCCGGTTTGACACCGATGCGGTGAATAAAGCAATCAACCGGGTGGTCATGGAGGTAGCCAACCATCTGGCACCCTCCCAATCCCGCCGAGGTGTCGACTATCCGGCATAGTGCCGGTTTTCCTACACCTCGGTGGATTGGGGGGGGAGGGGTTGATGTCCGCCGTACGAGTGTGATACTTTCTAAGGCTGCGCGAAGTTGCCCCGGTTTTCGCCGCTTTCAGCGCCTGATCACGTGAATCTCTGACCCCCCGAGGAGTTGCCTCTCTTGGCACGTCCGATTGCTGCCCCCGTTGTCCGCAGGAGTTTCTCCCGACTCGAAGCCCCCCTCGAAGCCCCCCACCTGATCGACATCCAGCGTCGCTCGTTCGTGGATCTGACCGATCCCGAAAACGGCATGCTGCGTGAGACGATCGATGACGTTTCACCGATCGAGGACTACACCGGCAACCTTGCCATCGTTTTCGGCAAGTTCGAGTTCGACGACCCCGAGCACACCCTCGAGGAGTGCCGTGAGCGCGACCTCACCTACTCCCGTCCGCTCAACGTCACCGTCGCCTTCCAGAACCGGGAGACCGGAGAGATTCGCGAGCAGACCGTCTTCATGGGCGCGTTCCCGTGGATGACCGAACGGGGCACCTTCATCATCAACGGTACCGAGCGGGTTGTGGTCACCCAGCTGGTCCGCTCCCCGGGCGCCTACGTGATGGCGCCGAAGGACGCGGAGAAGCAGGTCTTCACCGCCAACCTGATGCCGGCCCGCGGCTCCTGGCTCGAACTCGAAATCGACAAGAAGGGTCGGGTCTACGTCCGGATCGACCGCAAGCGCAAGCTGCCGATCACCGTGCTGCTGCGCTCGATGGGATACGTCTCCAACGAGGAGATCCTCGAGCTGTTCGACAACTCGGTCTACATCCGGCACACGCTCGCTGCCGACACCGAGGCGACCATGACCGAAGAGGGCGCCCTGATCGAGCTCTTCAAGAAGCAGCGGCCGGGCGAGCCACCGTCGGTTGACGCGGCCAAGGCGCTGCTGGAGACTCTCTTCTTCGATCCGAAGCGTTACGACCTGACCCGGGTGGGCCGCTACAAGCTGAACGCCCGCCTCGGCCTCGACGTCGATCTCGACAACCGGGTGCTGACCCACGAGGACATCATCGCCCTGATCAGGGAGCTGGTCAGCCTGCCGCGGATTCTCGGGATCTCCGAGGAGATCGACGAGGAGAACCCGATCAAGGACTACGCCGCCGAGGCGCTGACCTACCCGCGGGAGAACGTCTCCGACCACCTCGACGAGTACGAGCATTTCGGCAACCGCCGCCTGCGCACCGTGGGCGAGTTGATCCAGGAGCACTTCCGGATCGGCCTGTACCGGATGGAGCGGGTCGTGCGTGAGCGACTCACCACCGAGGACTCGGACGCGATCACCCCGCAGACGATCATCAACATCCGGCCGGTCTCGCCGCGCTCAAGGAGTTCTTCGGCTCCTCGCAGCTTTCCCAGTTCATGGACCAGAACAACTCGCTGGCCGGGCTCACCCACCGTCGCCGCCTCTCGGCGCTCGGTTCCGGTGGCCTGACCCGGGAGCGGGCACCGATCGAGGTCCGCGACGTCCACCCGACCCACTACGGACGCATGTGCCCGATCGAGACCCCGGAAGGCCCGAACATCGGCCTGATGGGCTCGCTCTCCTCGTACGCCGAGATCTCCGAGCACGGCTTCGTCACCACCCCCTACCGGGTGGTCAAGGGCGGCAAGGTGACCGACGAGGTGGTTCACCTCGACGCCACCCAGGAGGAGAACAAGGTGATCGCCCAGGCCAACGCCGAGGTCGACGACAAGACCGGTAAGCTGGTCGGTCCCAGCGTCTTCTGCCGCGCCGGCGAAGGCGAGTGGATCAGCGCCGAGCCCGAAGAGGTGGACCTGATGGACGTCTCCCCGACCCAGATCTGGTCGGTGGCCGCCGCGATGATCCCGTTCCTCGAGCACGACGACGCCAACCGGGCGCTGATGGGCTCCAACATGCAGCGTCAGGCAGTACCGCTGCTGCGCCCCGACCCGCCGCTGATCGGCACCGGGATGGAGCGCCGTGCCGCGATCGACACCGGCGACGTGATCCTCGCCGGCCACGACGGCGAGATCACCTACGTCGACGCCGAGACGATCGAGCTCAAGCACAAGGGCGGATCCGAAAAGTACCCGCTGTTCAAGTTCATGCGGTCGAACCAGGGCACCCTGATCCACCAGCGGCCGATCGTCTCGACCGGCGACAAGGTGAAGAAGGGCGATGTGCTGGCCGACGGCTCCTCGACCGGGGGCGGCGAGGTCGCGCTCGGCAAGAACTGCATGGTCGCCTTCATGTCCTGGGAGGGCTACAACTTCGAGGACGCGATCATCCTCTCCGAGCGTCTGGTCAAGGACGACGTGCTCACCTCGATCCACATCGAGGAGTACGAGATCGACGCCCGCAACACCAAGCTCGGTGACGAGGAGATCACCCGCGACATCCCCAACCGTTCCGAGGACAGCCTGCGCAACCTCGACGAGCGCGGGATCGTGCGGGTCGGGGCCGAGGTCACCTCGGGCGATCTCCTGGTCGGCAAGGTCACGCCGAAGGGCGAGACCGAGCTGACCGCGGAAGAGAAGCTGATCCGCGCGATCTTCAAGGAGAAGGCGCGCGAGGTCCGCGACACCTCGCTGAAGGTGCCTCACGGCGAGGGCGGCGTGGTCATCGACGTGCTGACCTTCAGCCGTGACGATGGCGACGATCTCGCTCCCGGCGTCAACGACCTGGTCCGCGTGTACGTCGCGACCAAGCGCAAGATCTCGGAGGGCGACAAGCTGGCCGGCCGTCACGGCAACAAGGGTGTGATCTCGAAGATCGTGCCCGAGGAGGACATGCCTCACCTGGCCGACGGCACCCCGGTTGACGTGATCCTCAACCCGCTCGGCGTTCCGAGCCGGATGAACATCGGTCAGATCCTCGAGACCCACCTCGGCTGGGTCGCCGGCAACGGCTGGTACGACGACGGCTCGGAGGCCTACAAGCGCCGCGACGAGACCAACGGCCGGGTGTACGTCTCGACCCCGGTGTTCGACGGTGCCTCGGTCGAGGACGTGGACAACGCCCTGGTCGAGTGGGCCGATGAACACAGCGAGGCCCGCGGAATCGACCTCCGGGCAGACCGGGATGAACGTCCCGGGGCCCGCTGCTCCGGAACCCTCCAGCTCTACAACGGCCGCACCGGCGAGCCCTACGAGCGCAAGGTGACGGTCGGCTACATGTACATCCTGAAGCTGCATCACCTGGTCGACGACAAGATCCACGCCCGTTCGACCGGGCCGTACTCCCTGGTCACCCAGCAGCCGTTGGGCGGCAAGGCGCAGTTCGGCGGCCAGCGCTTCGGCGAGATGGAGGTCTGGGCACTTGAGGCCTACGGCGCCGCCTACACGCTCCAGGAGATGCTGACCGTGAAGTCCGACGACACGGTCGGCCGGGTCAAGGCCTACGAGGCGATCGTCAAGGGTGAAAACACCCCCGAACCCTCGATCCCGGAGTCGTTCAAGGTGCTGCTCAAGGAGATGCAGGCGCTTTCGCTGGATGCCAACGTGGTTTCCGAGGAAGGCGCCGGGGAACTGGCCGAGGAGGAGGACGACCTGCTCAAGGCCGCCCAGGACCTCGGCATGGACCTGACCGAGGTGAGTGCCGACGGAGGCGGAACGGCCGCCCCACCGCCCGATTCCGAGGACAGCGATGCCGACGAATCCGAGGCCGAGGAAGCAGGAGTCGAGAATGAGTAACGTGATTGACATCAACAACTTCGACGCGATCGAGATCGGTCTCGCCTCGTCGAAGAAGGTCCGCTCCTGGAGCTGGGGCGAGGTCCTCAAGCCGGAGACGATCAACTACCGGACCCTCAAGCCGGAAAAGGACGGCCTGTTCTGTGAGCGGATCTTCGGTCCGACCAAGGACTGGGAGTGCTACTGCGGCAAGTACAAGCGGGTCCGCTACAAGGGGATCGTCTGCGAACGCTGCGGCGTCGAGGTCACCCGGTCCAAGGTCCGCCGTGAGCGCATGGCCCACGTGGACCTGGCCGCGCCGGTTTCGCACATCTGGTTCTTCAAGGGTGTGCCCTCCCGGATCGGCTACCTGCTCGACATCGCGCCGAAGGAGCTGGAGAAGGTCCTTTACTTCGCGGCATCGATCGTCACCTGGGTCGACGAAGAGGCCCGGGCCAAGGACTCGGCCGCTCTCGAGCAGGAAGTCGAGAAGGAGATCGCCGAGTACGAGAGCGAAGGCCAGCGTTCGACCCATGAACTCGACGAGTCGCTGAAGCGGCGGATCAAGTACATCGAGAGTGGCAGCCAGACCAAGTTCAACGACGAGGACCATCTCTGGGCGGATGCGCTCGGCTACACCGCAGCCCAGCTCCGGAAGCTGAGTGACGACGACAAGGCGAAGCAGATCAAGGAGCTGACCAAGGCCTTCCAGGCGGAGATCAGCGACACCGAGGCCTACATCGAGGAAGCGATCGAGCGCCTCGAACGGGTCTGGAAGACCTTCCAGACGATGAAGCCGAAGGATGTGATCAACGACGAGACCGATTTCCGGGAACTCAAGGACCGGTTCGGCTCGCCGTTCGGCTGGGGCGAGTACTTCCGCGGCGGCATGGGTGCCGAATCGGTGCGTGACCTGCTCGAACAGGTCGACCTCGAGGCGACCTGCGCCGAGCTCGAAGACCAGATCAACACCGCCAAGGGCCAGAAGCAGGCCCGTGCGGTCAAGCGGCTCAAGGTGGCTTCGGCCTTCCTCAAGTCCGAGAACCGCCCGGAGTGGATGGTGCTCGACTGCATCCCGGTGATCCCGCCGGAGCTGCGGCCGATGGTCCAGCTCGACGGTGGCCGGTTCGCCACCTCGGACCTGAACGACCTCTACCGCCGGGTGATCAACCGGAACAACCGCCTGAAGCGCCTGCTCGATCTCGGTGCCCCCGAGATCATCGTCAACAACGAGAAGCGGATGCTTCAGGAGTCGGTCGACGCCCTGTTCGACAACGGCCGTCGCGGCCGTCCGGTCACCGGACCGGGCAACCGGGCGCTGAAGTCGCTCTCCGACATGCTCAAGGGCAAGCAGGGCCGGTTCCGTCAGAACCTGCTCGGCAAGCGGGTCGACTACTCCGGCCGTTCGGTGATCGTTGCCGGCCCTTCGCTCAAACTGCACCAATGCGGACTGCCGAAGCTGATGGCGCTGGAGCTGTTCAAGCCGTTCATCATGGCCCAGCTGGTCGAACGCAAGGCGGTCCAGAACATCAAGGCCGCCAAGAAGATGGTCGAGTCGATGGTGCCCGAGGTCTGGGATGTGCTCGAGGAAGTGATCGAGGAGCATCCGGTCCTGCTGAACCGCGCTCCGACGCTCCACCGGCTCGGGATCCAGGCCTTCGAGCCGATCCTGGTCGAGGGCAAGGCGATCCAGGTCCATCCGTTGGTCTGCTCGGCCTTCAACGCCGACTTCGACGGGGACCAGATGGCGGTTCACGTGCCGCTGTCGGCCGAAGCCCAGGCCGAGGCCCGGGTGCTGATGCTGTCCGCGAACAACATCCTCTCGCCGGCCCACGGGGCGCCCCTGGCCACCCCGACCCAGGACATGGTGCTCGGTCTCTACTACCTGACCTACTCGGAGGAGGACGTCGAGGGGGTCGAGGCTGCTTCGATCGAGCCGAGGCCGCACGCCTTCCGGACCGCCCAGGAGGCTGAGCTCGCCTACGAGAACGGCGTGGTCGCACTCCACGACTTCGCCGAGTTCCGGCAGCCGGGCAAGGATCACTTCCTGACCACGGTCGGTCGGATCCTGTTCAACGACGCGATCGAACGGGCCCTCGAAGTGGCACTCGACGGGGAGTTCGATCCTTCGCAGTACGAGTACGTGAACAAGCCGCTGAGGAAGAAGGACATCAACAGCCTGGTCGGCTGGCTGGTCGACACCTACGGCGCTGCCGCAATCTCCCAGGTGCTGGATGCCTTCAAGGATCTCGGTTTCCGGTTCGCCTCGCGGGCCGGGATCACGGTCTCCAAGAACAACGTGGTGCCGCCGCCGGAGAAGGACGAGATCCTCGCCAAGTACGACGCCGAGACCGCTCGCATCCAGGCGGAGTTCGACGAGGGTTGGCACACCGCCGAGGAGCGGCACAAGCAGGTCACCGAGATGTGGAACCAGGCGACCGAGGAGGTCGGGCAGGCGATGGAGGACAACCTCCGCCAGCTCAACCCGATCTTCATGATGGCCAACTCCGGCGCCCGTGGCTCCTTCAAGCAGATCCGCCAGCTGGCCGGAATGCGCGGCCTGATGGCCAATCCGAAGGGCGAGATCATCGAGCGCCCGATCAAGTCCAACTTCATCGAGGGTCTCTCCGTGGGCGAGTACTTCATCTCGACCCACGGTGCCCGGAAGGGACTGGCCGACACGGCTCTGCGGACGGCCGACTCGGGTTACCTGACCCGCCGTCTGGTCGACGTCGCCCAGGACGTGATCGTACGTACCGATGACTGCAAGACCAGGGAGTTCATCGAGATGTCGGTCTTCCAGGACGGCGATGCGAACCGGAATCTGGTCGGACGAGTCGTCTCGAAGAAGCTCGCTGCCCCGGATGGGTCCGATCTGCTCAAGAAGAACCAGTTGATCGACAAGGACGATCTGGTCGCCATCGCCGCGGCATTCGAGGGCGAGGAAGCCGCCACCGTTCCGGTCCGCTCACCGTTCAAGTGTGAGTCCGAACGGGGCGTCTGCCGTTCCTGCTACGGCGTCGCACCGGCGACCGGCAACCTGGTCGAGATCGGTGACTCGGTCGGAACCATCGCCGCCCAGTCGATCGGTGAGCCGGGTACCCAGCTCACCATGCGGACCTTCCATACCGGTGGCGTCGCCGGACAGGACATCACCCAGGGTCTTCCCCGAGTGGTCGAGCTGTTCGAGGCCCGCAAGCCGAAGGGTCTGGCCCAGATGGCGGAAGTCGAAGGCAAGGTCTCGATCGAGTCCACCGAGAAGGCGGTCACCGTCACCGTCATGGAGTCGAGCGGAGAGGAAAGTTCCTACTCGTTCACCCCGCGGACCCGCCTGCTGGTCAAGAGCGGCGACAAGGTCGAGGTCGGGCAGCAGCTCAACGAGGGCTCGCTCAACCCGGCCGACGTGCTGGCGATTCGCGGTCGGACCGCGATCGAGCAGTACCTGGTGGCCGAGGTCCAGAACGTCTACAAGGTGCAGGGCGTCGAGATCGACGACAAGCACATCGAGGTCATCGTGCGCCAGATGCTGAAGCGGGTGGAGGTTGAGACCAAGGGTTCGACCGATCTCCTGCCGGGTCAGCTCGAGGACCGGCACGCACTTGCCGCGATCAACAAGAAGGTCAAGGCGGAGGGCGGCACAGCCGCCAAGTCGAAGGAGCGGATCCTCGGTCTGACCAAGGCCTCGCTGGCGACCAAGTCGTTCCTCTCGGCAGCCTCCTTCCAGGAGACCACCAAGGTGTTGACCGACGCTGCCCTGGAAGGCAAGCGGGACCGCCTGGTCGGTCTCAAGGAGAACGTGATCATCGGCAAGCTGATCCCGGCCGCAACCGGGCTGAAGCGTTACCGCACGATGACGGTCGAACCGGCCGAGCCGTTCGTGCCGGCCGAGGAGACTGTTCTGCTCGCCGATGACGATCTGCTGGGCGAGAGTGGCGAGTCGGCCGGTGGCGCCGACGGGTTCGGCGAAGCCTTCGCCAACGAGCTCGAAGGCATCTCCCAGGAGATCGACGCCGGCTCCGAGCAGTAGCCGTCCACCCGGCCCGATCCGGGGAGAGCCCCGTCAGGCCGGGCCGAAAGCAAGCAGCACGAGAAGGGCGCCACATGGCGCCCTTCTCGATTGCCGCATCTTCGCGTTGAAACGGTCTTCACCGGGGGAGGGGTCTGCCGGAGTTTTTCTGACCCCTCGCCGGGTTGCGCGATAGCTTGTCCGGTATGGAGTTGCTGCGAAGCAGGGAATCGGGGAGCATTGTCCTGGCGACGATCTGGGTCCTCGCCGCGTTGCTGGGGTCGGGCTGGCTCTCATCGCCGGCCGGGGCGGCTGACGTTCACGCCCATCGCGGCGGGCCGAACGCGGAGGGAGTCGCGGCCTACCCGGAGAACTCGATGCCTGCCTTCCGGCACGCCCTGGCCCGGGGCTGGACGATCGAGTTCGACCTGATGCGATCCTCGGACGGGACGGCGGTCGTCATGCACGACAGCACGCTCGACCGCACCTCGAACTGCGACGGGATGGTGAACTCAAAGACCTGGGCGCAGATCCGCGCCTGTGAACTGGACGTGATCGGGATCGACGCGGCCGCCGAAAACCTGCCCCAGGGGGACTCCCGCCGTGCCCCGATTCCGCAGCTCTCCGATGTCCTCACCCTGCTCAGGCAGACCGGCGGCCGGGCGAACATCGAGGTCAAGGACCTGACCAGCGGCTTTCCGGAGCAGGTCTACCGGCAGATCAACTCATCCGGGGTGAAGACCGGGAAGATGATCGTCCAGAACTTCGCCGCCCCTTTCCTGGAGCCGGTGCCCGAACTGCTTCCCGGAGCCGGGATCTCGCTGCTGATCCTGAACCGCAGCGAGTACTACTTCAACAAGGCCCGGGAGGTCCACGCGAACTGGATCTCGCCCAACTGGTTCAACGACGTGGTCAACCCGGGGCAGTACGTCGCCAACGCCCACGCCCAGGGACTCAAGGTGGTCCCGTGGACCCTCGACGAGGAACCCGATCTGCTGGCGGCCGGGACCGCCGGGGTGGACGCCGTGATCTCGAATGATCCGACCCGGGCCCAGCGACTGGTCGGCCCCCGTCCGGCGCCGGCCCCGAAACTCTCGATGCGGGTCCGCCGGCTCGGCTCGGGACTGGTCCGACCGGGTCAGCGCCGCACGTTCTCGGTGACCGTGGTCAACTCCGGACGGGTGGCTTCCGGTCCGGTCCGGCTGAACGCTGCGTTCCCGGGCCGGTTGCTGCGGCTGGACGGCGGGACGAAACGCAGCCTTTCCAGCCTGCCGGCGGAGGACAGCCGGGTCGTCCGGCTCCGGTTCCGGGTCAGGACGAACGCGAAAGCGAAGCGCAAGGTCCGGATCGTGTTCTCCGCCCGGCAGAGCGGACCGGACTCCGCACCGACTCTTCGCAGAAGCGCGAACCTCCGCATCCTGCCCCGGCGCAGGTAGTGACACGAGAGCGTGTCGTCTGCCGGGGCAACCTCGTAGGATTCGCCCATGAGCCAGCGTCCTGAATCCCGGGCCGGGTTCAACCCCGCGATCGAAGCCGCGCCGGACGCCGCATCCGGGTCCGTAGGGGAACCGGGCAGGACCACCTCGACAGCGTCGCGTCCGATCCTCCGGGAGCCCGGCAACTCCGACGTCAGGCCGCGGGTCTGCGTGATCGGGGCAGGGTCCTCGGGGATGACCGCTTGCCGCAGTCTCGCCGTCCGGGGGATCGACTTCGAGTGCTACGAGCTCGGCTCCGAAACCGGGGGAATCTGGCGCTACGAGAACGACAACGAGCGGTCGGCAGCCTACCTCTCCCTGCACATCAACACCTCCCGCCAGATGATGTCCTACGCGGCCCACCCGATGCCGGACCACTACCCGGACTATCCCGATCACTTCCAGATCGCCGACTACTTCGACGACTTCATCGATCGCTTCGGGCTGCGGGAACGGATCACCTTCAACACCGAGGTGACCTCGGTCCGACCGGACGGGGCGCATCGCTGGCAGGTGACGCTGCTCGATGCCGCCGGGGCAGAGCGGACCGAGGAGTTCACCGATGTGCTCGTCTGCAGCGGACACCACTGGGACGCCCGCTGGCCGGAACCGGCCTTCCCGGGTTCGGATCAGTTCGAGGGGCTTCAGCTTCACGCCCACGACTACCGCACTCCCGACATCTTTGAAGGCAAGCGCGTCCTGGTGCTCGGAATCGGCAACTCCGCCACCGACATCTCGGTCGAGGCATCGCGGGTGGCGGACGCCACCTTCCTCGCAATGCGGCGGGGAGCGTGGATCCTGCCCAAGTACCTCTTCGGGCGACCGACCGATCGGGCCACCTCCGGTCCGTTCACGCGAGCCCCGATCTGGATTCAGAGCATCTTCATGTGGCTGCTGCTCCGGATCCACGTCGGTCGGCTCTCCGACTACGGGCTGCCGAAGCCCGATCACCTGCCGCTCCAGGCGCACCCCACCATTTCCGACGAGCTCCTTGGCCGTCTCGGGCACGGAGACATCACGGTCAAACCGAACATCGATCGTCTCGAAAAGGACACCGTCGTCTTCACCGACGGGAGCCGTGAGCGGATCGACGTGATCGTCTACTGCACCGGATACCGAATCACCTTCCCCTTCCTCAGCCCGGAGATCATCGACACCGGCGACAATCGCGTCGACCTCTACCGGCGGGTCGCATCGCCGGAACACGAGGGCCTGTACTTCATCGGTCTGATCCAGCCACTCGGCGCGATCATGCCGTTGGCCGAGGCCCAGGCCGAGTGGGTGGCGGAGCTGGTCAGCGGTGTCGGAGCCCTGCCCTCACGGTCCGCGATGGCCCGCGAGATCGCAATCGAGCAGGACCGCATGAAGCGCCGCTACGTGACCTCACGCCGGCACACGATCCAGGTCGACTTCGAGGACTACCTGCGGCTGGTTTCGGCGGAAAGGGAACGCTCCCGTGAGCGAGCCCTTTCCTTCAGCGCATCGGCGTGAGCGGGACGCCGGGCGCGAGCCGGCTCCGGACCGGTCAGCGTGCCACCGTGGGGGCCGCGCCGCGGTCCGAACGGACGTCGGGGCGGCCGATCGGGACGGATCCTGGCCGAGCCACCGTCATCGGTGCTGGCTTCCGGCTTGGCGTTCTTCGGGTTCGCCCACCAGAGCAGCCAGATCATCCCGAGCACGGGGATCTTCAGCACGACGAGCAGGAAGAAGACGGGCAGAAAACCTTCCATCCGGGGGAGTGTACCCATTTTCTGCGGGTTTACCCGGAGCCGCAGTTTCGGTTCTCCCGAGCCCCGGCAGGCTCCTTTCGGCTACCCGATCGGACCTGTCAATCCGAAAAGACCGGTGGGCCGAACCTGCCCTCGACCCGGTGGCCGTCGCCGATTCCCGGCCGCAACACCCGGTCGACAGGTCCGACGGGGCGCAGCTCCCATCGGACCTGTAGTATCTGCCGCCGTGCCTAATACCAATCAACTCGTACGCAAGGGTCGCAAACGACCCAGCAAGAAAGTGACCACCCCCGGCCTCAAGTCAGGCCAGGGCAACAAGAAGAAGGTCGCCGCTCCGCAGCGCCGCGGAGTCTGCACCCGTGTTGCCACCGTGACCCCGAGGAAGCCGAACTCGGCCCTCCGGAAGATCGCCCGTGTGCGGCTCGCCCACGGCATGGAGGTCACCGCGTACATCCCCGGTGAGGGGCACAACCTGCAGGAACACTCCGTCGTCCTGATCAGAGGCGGCCGAGTCAAGGATCTTCCGGGCGTGCGCTACAAGGTTGTTCGCGGCACGCTCGACGCGGCCGGCGTGTCCGACCGCAAGCAGGCCCGGTCCCGCTACGGGGTCAAGGCGAGCTGATGGCCCGCCGTTCCGCCGCTTCGATCCGTCCGGTCGAAGCCGACACCAAGTACCGCAGCCGGCTGGTCCAGCAGATCATCAACAAGGTGATGCGCGACGGCAAGAAGTCGACCGCCGAGCGGATCACTTACGACGCACTCGACCTGGTTGCCGAACGCTCCGGTGAGGACGCGGTCGAGACCCTGGAAGAGGCGATCAAGCAGCTGACTCCGTCGCTCGAGGTCCGGTCCCGCCGGGTCGGCGGCGCCACCTACCAGGTCCCGGTCGAGGTTCCGACCCGCCGGGCACGCACCCTCGCGGTGCGCTGGATGGTCGATTTCGCCCGCAACCGCAACGAGTACGCCATGTCCGAGCGGCTCGCCGGCGAGATCCTCGACGCGACCCGCCAGCAGGGCGGCGCCTACAAGCGGAAGGACGACATCTTCCGTATGGCGCAGGCGAACAAGGCGTTCGCCCACTACCGCTGGTAATCGCCGAGGACACCATCGAGGTGTCGCTTATTCGGCATAATCCCGGGTTTTCGACACCTCGGCGGATTTTTTTTGGGGGGGCTACTCGGGCTTGACTTCTTCGACCAGGGTGTAGCCGCCCTTGCCGTTCATGGCGACGATCCAGATCGGCTGGCGGACGTCGTGGTCGGAGGTGAAGCTGAAGTTGCCGAGCGGGGTTTCCTCCTCGACCCCCTCGAGCGAGTTGCGGAGAGCATTGCGGTCGGCGACGGGATCCTCGAAGCCGAGATCCGCGTCTTCCGCGGCCTCGGCCAGCAGCTTCACCCCGGTGTAGGCCTGGGCGGCGAACTGGTCCGGCGCAGTCCCGTAGGCGTCGTCGTAGGCGGCGATGAACTCCCGGTTGACCTCGGAATCGTTTCCGGCGAACCAGGCCGAGGCGCTCTGGGCGCCCTTTCCGTCGGGTCCCGCGTTCCTTGCGGCCAGTTGAGAGTTGAACGCATTGCCGCCGGCGATCGGACCATCGAAGCCGAGCTCCCGCAGCTCCTTGATCAGCCCGGCGGCCACCTCACCTGACGATGCGGTGATCATGAAGACGTCCGGCTTGGCGCGGAGGGCGAGCTGGATTCCGGCCGAGGTCACCGTGTTGGCGATCACCTTCACCCCCTCTTCGGTGAAGGCGTCCCGGGCGATTGCGGCGGTACTGGAACCGAAGGGATCCCCCTTGGGATGGACTATCACCGCGGACTTCGCCTTGCTGCTGCCGACCAGGTTCTTCACGTTGGCCGGGATCGCTTCGGCTTCGCCCAGGGAGTCCCGGAAGATGAACTCGCAGGGGTAGGGGCAGTCACCGACTATGCCCGGGCCGGTGTTGGAGACCGCCAGGACCGGGGTGCCAAGACGGTTGGCGACCGGATCGGCCACCGCGGCCGAGTTGGAAAAGGTGGGGCCGAGTACCGCCACCGTCTGGTCGCCCTCGATCAGTTTTCGCATCAGCTTGGCCGAGCGGGCCGGGACCGAGCGGTCGTTCCTCTGGATCAGTTCGATCCGGGCGCCGTTCACCCCGTCGCTGTCGGCGTTGATCTCCTGAACCGCGAGCCGGGCCGCCTTGACCTGCTGCGGGCCGAACGCAACTCCGTCACCGGTGGTGGAGAAGACCGATCCGAGCTTGATGGTCTTTCCACTCCAGTCCGGTTCGCTGTCGCCACAGCCCGAGATGAGTGCCGCGGCACCGAACAGCCCGATCAGGGCGGCGAGGACGGCCGGGAGGCGAAGGCTGGACTTCATGTGGACTCCTTTGGACTGGGTGCGGGAAGCCGGCGCGGCCGGCTCCATCGAGGTCCGGGCCCGGCCGCATCGACCGAAACGATAAACACCACGTCGGCGGGTCGAGGCAACCCTGGCCGAGAGTTCAGTCCGGATCGGATCTTCCGGATCCGGCTACGCATAGAGCGGCACCGGCCAGCAGCAGGACAATCCCCCCGGTCAACTCGAGCCAGAGCCCGGCAGTAGCCACCCCGGTCGCGTCGAGGTTGCCCGCCCCCGGAGTGTTGTAGAGGCCGGTGTCACCCACATCCGGCAGATCGACCAGCAGGAACACCAGGATCACGGCGAGCCCCATACCGGCGGCGACGATTCCGCTGATCAGGGCAACCCGTCCGGTTTCCTCCGGGGCCCGGGCCTCAACCGTGATCAGGAAGATGACCGCGAGGCCGGCGATCGCCCCGAGGATCGCCACCAGCGGACCGTGCTTGTCGAGCAGGTTCAGCTTTGCGATGTCGATTCCAACCGGATCCTGGAGCGTGAACGCGGTCACGAACTGGGAGAGAATCACGATCAGTGATCCAAGCAGCGCCGTGATCACGGTGAGGCGAAGGCTCATGCGGCACTCCCGCCGGAAACGGCGAGCCGGCGCGTCGTCCGGGTCTTGGTTGGACTGTCGATGGTCAGCAGTACGCCGGATGCGGCCAGCACCGCTCCGGCCGCCAGTTGCAGCCAGAAACCGGACAGCAGCAGGGCCGAGACACCCGAGTAGCTGACCCCGGCGTCACCGGTATCGAGCCCGGCCGGAAGATCGATCCCGAGCGAGACCGCGAGGGTCACGATCCCGGAGATCATCAGCAGCGAGGCGAACCCGCGACGTCCCGACCGGATCGTGCCGACTATTCCGACCGCTGCCGCCAGGGCGGCCAGCAGAAGAAGGACGGAGTGAGAGGCGAACGGGGTGCGGACATCGACCCGTGGGGCGTGGGTCACATCCTCGATCCCGCTGTATCCCGGCTGCCCGATCGCGGTTGCGCGAAACTCGGTGAACTGGGAGACGACAAGGATCAGGGTCGCCAGCCCGGCGACCGCCAGCAGCGCCCGCCGGGGGGTGAGTTCGCGGTCCACCAGGCGCAGCCCGCGGCCGACCGCCGCGGAGATCCGGGCGAACGCAACCGCCAGAAACCCCGTGCCCGCCACGACCCCCGACCTGATCCTGGCGGCCAGAGTCCGAAGTTGCCGTCCGACCGGCCCGGTGGCTTCGAAGGCGGCTGCGACGGCCCGTGCCAGGTACCGGGAGGTCCGGACGATCTCCTGCCCGGTTGCCCGGACTCCCCGGGAGAGCGCGTTCCCGGGCTGTGACCGACGCTCACGTCGCCGCCGGGCGTCACGACGCCGACGGGCCTCGATCCGCTGGCGTTCGGTCAGGGTCGGCCGGGGCCGGGCGCTGCCACCAGAGGATTCTGTCCCCGCGGACGCCTTTTCAGAGGAGGAGCGCTGCCGCTCCCGCGCCGGTCCGGTCTTTTTGGATTCTTCACTCAAACTCGCCCCCGCCCGGAGCTGACCGGGCCGAGCCGCAGCCTATTGCATCCCGGGGCCACCAGCCGCCCGCTGGCGGCGTCATCAACCTCACGCGGGACCCTCACGGACCGGAGTCCTGTCGCGCCCCGCGTTCGGCGGATTCCTTGCCAGCGAACGGCCGGACGGCCCCGGGAAACGGCCACCAGCCGCCCCTGCCGCCCCAATCGTCAGTGCTGCCGATCCAAGCCCGACCAGGTCCCCAATCGCCAGTGCTGCCGATCCGAACCGCAAACCTCCCCCTCCACCATTCTGGAGCCGATAGTGGCGGCCATACCGCCCAAACCGGCTCCAGAACGGTTCACGGGAGACTCGCGGGTGGTTCGCAGGGGCCTCCGAGCGGATGGATGCAAGGAACCGGGTGAGCGGGTGCAGGGAGCACACTTTGGCCCGCGAGGTCGATGACGCAGCAGACGCCGCGCAGGTGGCTCCTGAGCCCACCCGCCGCTCTGGTATAGTGGCCCGTCGCTCGGGTCCGCCTCGCACGCCGCGGGGCTTTTTATTGGTCCGGAGCCGGACCGTGCCGGGTTGAGAGACGCCGGGAGCGGCCCGCGACGGTTCCCAGCGGCCGTCGGTACCCATCCGGAAACTCCAAAAGGCAAGAAGAGAAAAGTGGCGCGCTCATTCCCCCTCGAAAAGACCCGCAACATCGGGATCATGGCTCACATCGACGCCGGCAAGACGACGACGACCGAGCGCATCCTCTACTACACCGGCCGTACCCACAAGATCGGCGAGACCCACGAGGGTGCCGCCCAGATGGACTGGATGGAGCAGGAGCAGGAGCGGGGGATCACCATCACCTCGGCTGCCACCGCCTGCGAGTGGCTTGGTCACCGGATCAACATCATCGACACCCCGGGTCACGTTGACTTCACGGTTGAGGTCGAGCGTTCCCTGCGGGTGCTTGACGGCGCCGTCGCCGTCTTCGACTCGGTTGCCGGCGTCGAGCCGCAGTCCGAGACCGTGTGGCGCCAGGCCGACAAGTACTCGGTTCCGCGGATCGCCTACATCAACAAGATGGATCGCACCGGCGCCGACTTCTACCGGGCGGTCGAGACCATCAAGGACCGGCTCGGGGCCAACGCCGTGCCGATCCAGCTGCCGATCGGAAACGAGGCCGAGTTCGCCGGCATCGTCGACCTGATCACGATGAAGGCGACCACCTACCTTGACGACCTGGGCGAGAAGCTCGAGGTCGGAGAGATCCCGGCCGACCTGGTTGACAAGGCAGAGGAGTTCCGGGCCGCGATGCTCGAGTCGATCGCCGACCACGACGACGAGCTGATGGAGCTCTACCTGGCCGAGGAAGAGATTTCCGAGGAGCAGATCACCAAGGCTCTGAAGGCCGCGACCCTGGCGATCGAGGTGACCCCGGTGCTCTGCGGTTCCTCGTTCAAGAACAAGGGCGTGCAGCCGCTGCTTGACCACATCGTCTCGCTGCTTCCCTCGCCGCTGGAGATCCCGCCGGTCGAGGGCCTGCTCGCCCTGAAGAAGGGTGAGGAGGAGCGCGAGGAGGCGACCCGCCCGGCCGACGATTCCGGCCCCTTCGCGGCCCTCGCCTTCAAGGTGGCGGTCGATCCGTACGTCGGCAAGCTGACCTACATGCGGGTCTACTCGGGCACGCTCGAGGCGGGCTCCCGGGTGCTGAATGTGACCACCGGCAAGACCGAGCGGATCGGGCGCCTGCTGATGATGCACGCCAACCACCGGGAGGAGATCGATCGGGTCTACTCCGGTGACATCTGCGCCGGCGTCGGCCTCAAGCAGACCTCCACCGGCGACACGCTTTCGGCCCCCGATGCGCCGATCGAGCTCGAGGCGATGGACTTCCCGGAGACCGTGATCGCGGTTGCGATCGAGCCCAAGACCAAGTCGGACCAGGAGAAGATGGGCACCGCCCTGCAGCGCCTGGCCGAAGAGGACCCGACCTTCAAGGTCGAGACCGACGAGGAGACCGGCCAGACCCTGATCCACGGGATGGGCGAGCTCCACCTCGACGTGCTGGTCGACCGGATGATCCGCGAGTTCAACGTCGAGGCGAACGTCGGCAAGCCGCAGGTCGCCTACCGTGAGACGATCCGCAAGGACGTCCAGAAGGTCAGCGGCAAGTTTGCCCGCCAGACCGGTGGCCGCGGCCAGTACGGCCACGCGGTGATCAACGTCGAGCCGGCTCCGGGCGAAGGTTTCGTGTTCGACAACAAGATCAAGGGTGGGGTGATCCCGACCGAGTACATCCCGGCAGTCGAGAAGGGGATCGTCGAGGCGCTGGAAAGCGGCGTCAAGGCGGGCTACCCGATGGTCGACGTCAAGGTTGAACTGATCGACGGCTCCTACCACGACGTCGATTCCTCCGAGATGGCCTTCAAGATCGCCGGTTCGATGGCGATCCAGGAGGCCACCAAGAAGGCAAGTCCGGCCCTGCTCGAGCCGGTGATGGGAGTTGAGGTCACCACCCCGGAGGAGTTCCTCGGGGACGTGATCGGCGACCTCTCCCGTCGTCGCGGCAAGGTTCAGGGACAGGAGCAGCGAGGCAACGCGCTCGCGGTCCAGGCCTACGTGCCGCTGTCCGAGATGTTCGGTTACGCAACCGACATCCGGTCTGCCACCCAGGGCCGTGCCCAGTACACGATGCAGTTCGAGCGTTACGAGGAAGTCCCCTCGAACATTGCCGAGGAGATCGCCGCGTCCCGCTCCGGCGGAGGATCGGCCGAGTAATCGAACGGGGCTGAATGCCCCGCCCGTGGCAAAGGGCTATATTTCCCAAGTTCGCCCGAATGCCGGGCAGCGTGCCCGAGCCACAAAGCTTTAGCAGCACCGCAAGACGTAAAACACCAAGAGAACCAGAGAACCAAGGTAGAAAGGCCCAGGAGAGCGATGTCCAAGGAGAAGTTCGAGCGCGACAAGCCGCACGTAAACGTCGGCACCATCGGTCACGTTGACCATGGCAAGACCACGCTTACGGCGGCCATCACCACCCTGCTCTCCGCCAAGACCGGTGGCGAGGCCAAGGGCTACGACGAGATCGACAACGCGCCCGAGGAGAAGGAGCGCGGGATCACGATCGCGACCTCCCACGTGGAGTACGAGACCGACGCCCGGCACTACGCCCACGTCGACTGCCCCGGCCACGCCGACTACGTCAAGAACATGATCACCGGTGCCGCCCAGATGGACGGCGCGATCCTGGTGGTTTCGGCTGCCGACGGCGTCATGCCCCAGACCCGTGAGCACATCCTCCTGGCCCGTCAGGTCAACGTCCCGCACGTGGTTGTCTTCCTCAACAAGGTCGACCAGGTCGACGACGAGGAACTGATCGAGCTGGTCGAGGAAGAGGTCCGCGACCTGCTCAACGAGTACGACTTCGACGGCGACAACACGCCGATCATCACCGGTTCCGCGCTGAAGGCGCTGGAGGGTGACGAGTCCTTCAAGCAGGCGATTTTCGATCTCGGTGACGCGCTCGACACTCACATTCCGGAGCCGGAGCGTGACCTCGACAAGCCGTTCCTGATGCCGGTCGAGGACATCTTCTCGATCACCGGACGCGGCACCGTCGCCACCGGGCGCATCGAGCAGGGCAAGGTCAACACCGGCGACGAGGTCGAGATCGTCGGGATCAACCCGACCACCACGACCACCATCACCGGCGTCGAGATGTTCCGCAAGATCCTCGACGAGGGTCTCGCCGGGGACAACGTCGGCTGCCTGCTCCGTGGCACCAAGCGTGAGGAGATCGAGCGCGGCCAGGTGCTCTGCAAGCCCGGTTCGATCACCCCGCACACCAAGTTCAAGGCCGAGGTGTACTGCCTGAAGAAGGAAGAAGGCGGACGCCACACCCCGTTCTTCTCGGGCTACCGGCCGCAGTTCTACTTCCGGACCACCGATGTGACCGGCGTCGCCAACCTGCCTGAGGGCACGGAGATGGTGATGCCCGGCGACAACATCGAGATGACGATCGAGCTGATCCAGCCGATCGCGATGGACCAGGGCCTCCGCTTCGCGATTCGCGAGGGTGGCCGGACCGTCGGTTCCGGTGTCGTCTCGGAGATCATCGAGTAGCGACCGCTTCACCGGGGCGGGTCGGCACGACTGCCGGCCGCCCCGTTTTTCGCCCCCCGAAAGGGAAAGGGCAGGCAGTACCGCAGTACCGGCAGTGACAGATACGACCTTTGCAACACCCCGGACGGTCGAACCGCGTCGGGTCCGCAGCAGCGGACCGGGCGTAGGCGGCGGGGGACCTTGACAGCAGCGGGATTCGGCGCCATGCCGGTTCACGCCCACAGAACGAGAAAGTAAGAGAAGCCGAAGTGGCAGCAATAGCCGCACAGAAAATCAGGATCAGGCTCAAGGCCTACGACCATGAGGCGATCGACCGCGCCGCCCGCGAGATCGTCGATACCGCTGAACGCACCGGAGCCTCGGTTTCCGGCCCGGTGCCACTCCCGACCGAAAAGAACGTTTACTGCGTGATCCGCTCGCCGTTCAAGGACAAGGACTCACGCGAGCATTTCGAGATCCGCACCCACAAGCGGCTGATCGACATCAAGCAGCCCACCCCGAAGACGGTCGACTCGCTGCAGCGCCTCGACTCGCTCCCCGCCGGCGTCGATATCGAGATCAGGCTCTGATCATGTCGGCGATTCTCGGAAAGAAGCTCGGCATGACCCAACTCTTCAGAGAGGACGGAGAGGTCGTGCCGGTTACCGTGATCGAGGCCGGACCGTGCCCGGTGACCGCAATCCGGCGCCCCGAGAGGGACGGCTACTCGGCGGTTCAGCTCGGCTTCGACCAGGTCAAGGAAGGCAAGCTGAGCAAGGCCGAACTCGGTCACCTCGCCAAGTCCGATTCCGCCCCGATGCGGGTGCTGGTCGAGTTCCGTGACGCGGAGCTCCCCGCCGCCGAGGGCAGTGAAGAGGGCGCGGTCGAACTGGGCCAGAAGGTCACCGTCGAGTCGTTCGAGGTCGGGCAGAAGGTCAAGGCTGCCGGGATCACGATCGGCAAGGGTTTCCAGGGCACGATCAAGCGGCACAACTTCGGTCGTGGACCGGAGACCCACGGTTCCCACAACGTCCGTGCGCCGGGATCGATCGGCGCCTCCGCCTGGCCCGCCCGCGTGTTCAAGGGGATGCGCCTGCCCGGCCAGATGGGCGGCAAGCGTCGCACCCAGGCCGGACTCGAGATCGCCGGCATCGACGGCGAGAAGAACCTGCTGATGATCAAGGGCTCCGTTCCCGGGGCCCGGAACTCGATTCTGGAGATCCGTACCGATGGCTAGCACCAAGGCCCCCAAACTGCCCGTCCTGGGCAAGACCACCAAGGCCGACGCTCCGGCCGGTCTCTTCACCGAGGAGTTCCACCAGTCGCTGGTTCATGAGACCGCCCGGGCCGACGCGAACTCGCGTCGCCAGGGGACGGCATCCAGCCTGACCCGCGGCGAGGTCTCGATGACCACCGCGAAGGCGTGGCGCCAGAAAGGCACCGGCCGGGCCCGGGCCGGCGCGCTCAGCGTCCCGAATCGCTACGGCGGCGGTGCCGCCTTCGGGCCGAAGCCGCGTCACTACACGGTCAAGGTGAACCGCAAGGCCCGTCGCAAGGCGATGCGGTCGGCCCTCTCGGTCCACGCCGACCGGGGTTCGGTCGCCGTGGTCAAGGCCAAGGACTTCGAGACCCCGTCGACCAAGACGGCCGCCGAGGCACTGGCCAAGTGGGGCGCCAGGCGATCCACCCTCGTGGTGATCGCCGGCGACGAGACCGGGATCCTCAAGAGCTTTCGCAACATTCCCCGGGTCAAGGTGCTCGAGGTCGGTGCGGTCGGTGTGGTCGACGTGATCGGCGCCGCCTCGCTGGCGATCTCGGAAGCGGCCCTGGCCGCGCTAGCCGTCCGCAACGGAGGACAGAACGGCGCGGATGCCGCCGACCCCAAGACCGCAAAGGACGGTGAGTGATGGATCCGCGCAGCGTGATCATCCGGCCGGTCGCCACGGAGAAGAGTTACGCCCTGATGGCCGCCAACAAGTACACGTTCCGGGTTGACCATCGGGCCCACAAGCTCGAGATCAAGGACGCGGTCGAGAAGGCTTTCGACGTTGAGGTGATCAAGGTCCGGACGATCAAGGTCCGCTCCAAGCCGAAGCGTCGCGGGCTCCACCAGGGCCGCAGTCGCTCCTGGAAGAAGGCAGTCGTCGAACTCGCCCCCGGGGACAGCATCGAGCTGTTCGAGGGCGCCGCGGTCGAGGGCTAGGAACGAGGAACTTCAAGTCATGGCAATTCGCAAGACAAAACCGACCAGCCCGGGACGCCGCTTCGCGACCTACCAGTTGCGAGAGCAGTTGACCACGGACACGCCCGAGCGGAAGCTGACCGAGGGACTGAAGAAGTCCGGTGGTCGCAACGTCAACGGACGGATCACCTCCCGCCACCGCGGGGGAGGGGCCAAGCGGCGTTACCGCCTGATCGACTTCAAGCGGCTCCGGGACGGAATTCCGGCCAGGGTCGCCACGATCGAGTACGACCCGAACCGGAGCGCCTACATCGCGCTGATCCACTACGCCGACGGTGCCAAGAGCTACATCCTGGCCCCGGCCCAGATCAATGTGGGGGACGTCGTGACCTCCGGTCCCGGCTCCGACATCCGCCCCGGCAACTGCCTGGCGCTCGGCGAGATGCCGGTCGGTACCACGGTCCACAACGTCGAACTGAAGGCCGGCCAGGGCGGCAAGCTCGGGCGGTCGGCCGGCGGCTCGATCCAGCTGGTGGCGAAGGAAGGGAACTACGTCACCCTGCGGCTGCCCTCGAGCGAGATGCGGCTGGTTCGCAAGGAGTGCCGGGCGACGATCGGCGCGCTCTCCAACGCGGAGCATCAGAACGTGAAGATCGGCAAGGCGGGACGCAGCCGGCACAAGGGCAGGCGCCCCCAGACGCGGGGGATCGCGATGAACCCGGTCGATCACCCCCACGGCGGTGGCGAGGCCCACAAGACTCCCGGCGGACACCCGGTCACACCGTGGGGCAAGCCCACCCTCGGGTACCGCACCAGGAAGAAGAACAAGCAGTCAGACCGCTACATCGTGCGCGGACGCCGACGCGGGAAGAAGAAGGGTAGATAGACCATGGGTAGGTCAACCAAGAAGGGCCCGTTCGTCGAGGAACGCCTGATGGGGCGGATCGAGTCGATGAACGAGGCCGGAGACAAGCAGATGGTCAAGACCTGGTCGCGCCGGTCGACGATCTTCCCCGAGATGGTCGGGCACACGATCGCCGTCCACGACGGCCGCAAGCACGTGCCGATTTTCATCTCGGAGTCGATGGTCGGGCACAAGCTCGGCGAGTTCGCCCCGACCCGCACCTTCAAGTCCCACACCGGGGGCAAGGACTGATCGTGGCTGCCACCAAGACTGAAGAGCAGGAGGCGCCGGTGCTGGTGCGGGCGAGCGCGAAGTACGTGCGGGTTTCGCCGCGCAAGGCTCGCCTGATCGCCGACCAGATCCGGGGCCGGCACATCGACGATGTCCGCGCCCTGCTGCGGTTCTCTCCGCGTGCGGTCTCGACCGAGTTCACCAAAGTGGTCGAGTCGGCCGCGGCCAACGCCGAGAACAACCACGGCCTGATCGGCGACGAGATGGTCGTTCACGAAGTCCGGGTCGACGAGGGACCGACCCTGAAGCGGTTCCGGCCGCGGGCCCAGGGGCGTGCCACCCCGATCCACAAGCGAACCTGCCACATCTCCGTGGCCCTGACCCCGGAAGACGAGGACTAGAAGAAACCATGGGACAGAAGATTCATCCCGAGGGCTTCCGAGTCGGCTACATCCACGACTGGAAGTCCAACTGGTTCGCCGAGAAGGAGTTTTCCGACCTGCTGATGCAGGACCTGGCGATCCGTGACCACATCGAAAACAAGCTGAGCCACGCCGGACTCTCGGACATCACGATCGAGCGCCGCGGCGAGGTTGCGGTGGACATCCACACTGCGCGCCCCGGCATCGTGATCGGCAAGTCCGGTTCCGAGGTCGACGCCCTGCGCAAGGATCTCCACCGGATCACCGGTTCCCCGGTCAAGGTCAACATCCGTGAGGTCAAGCGCCCCGAGCTCGACGCGAAGCTGGTCGCCCAGTCGATCGCCGAGCAGCTCCAGAACCGGGTCGCCTTCCGGCGGGCCATGAAGCGGGCCCTCACCTCGGCCATGCGCTCCGGCGCCAAGGGCGTGAAGGTCCAGATCTCGGGCCGCCTCGGTGGCGCCGAGATGGCCCGCACCGAGGGTTACTCGGACGGCCGGGTCCCGCTCCACACGCTGCGGGCCGACATCGACTACGGCTTCATCGAGGCCCGGACCGGCACCGGCCGGATCGGCGTCAAGTGCTGGATCAACAAGGGCGAGGTCATGCCGGAGGGCTTCCAGTCCTCGGCGACCGCCGAGCCCGAGCCGGCCCCGCAGCGTCCCGACCGTCGCGGCGACAACCGCAGGGGAGGTCGTCGCTGATGTTGATGCCGAAGCGGGTCAAGCACCGCAAAGTGATGCGCGGCCGCCGTCGCGGCAACGCCAAGGGCGGAACCAACGTGACCTTTGGTGAGTACGGACTGAAGGCGCTGGAGCGTGGCTGGATCACCAACCGCCAGATCGAGGCCGCCCGAGTGGCGATGACCAGGAAGATCAAGCGTGGCGGCAAGGTCTGGATCAACGTCTTCCCGGACAAGCCGATCACCAAGAAGCCGGCTGAAACCCGGATGGGCAAGGGCAAGGGCAACCCTGAAGGCTGGGTCGCCGTGGTCAAGCCCGGACGGGTGATGTTCGAGCTTTCCGGTGTGCCGGAAGAGCTGGCTCGCGAGGCGATGCGTGTGGCCGGCCACAAGCTCCCGGTCAAGACCAAGTTCGTTCAGTGGGAAGGAGCGGGCGAATGAAATCCGGTGCAGCACACGAACTTCAGGACGTGGAACTCGTCGAGGAACTCAAGAAGGCTCGCGAGGAGGCGTTCAACCTGCGGCTCCGGCACGCCAACAGCACGCTCGAGGACACCGCCTCACTCGGCCGTGCCCGACGTGATCTGGCGCGGCTGCTGACGATCGCCCGCCAGCGGAACATCGATCTTGAGCGCGAACAGGGCTCCTGACCCAGACAGGCATAACGATGGCTGAAGAAGAAACCGAAAACACAACTGAAGAAACCCCGGCCGAAGCCGAAGCCCCCGAGGCTCCGGTCGAAGCTACCCCGGAACCGGAAGAGGATCCGCTCGCCGACCTTCCCTGGAAGGAACGGCGGCGGGTGCTCAAGTCCCGCGAATCCGGCCCCGCCGGCCCCGAGCGCACCCCCGAGGAGCGCGAGGCCGACCGGCAGAAGGCCCGGGCCGCCAAGGCCCGTGCCCGCCGCAAGCGTCGGGCGGACGAGAAGGGCGAGAAGGGCGAGGCCGGAGTCGGCACGCCCCCGGCCGAACGGGTCCGGATCGGCAAGCCGAAGGAACGCCAGGGCCTGGTCGTGTCGGACAAGTCCGACAAGACGATCACGGTCCAGATCGATTTCGCCCACCGGCACAAGGTCTACGAGAAGATCGTGCGGCGACGCCACAAGATTTACGCCCACGATGAGCGCAACGAGGCCAGTGAGGGCGACGTGGTCCGGGTGATCGAGACCCGCAAGCTCTCGAAGTCCAAGCACTGGCGCCTGATCGAGATCGTGGAAAGGGCCAGGTAGATGATCCAGCAGGAATCACGACTCCGCGTCGCCGACAACTCCGGCGCCCGCGAGCTGCTCTGCATCAGGGTCAAGGGCGGCTCTCACCGTCGCTACGGCTCGATCGGCGACATCATCACCGCGACCGTGAAGCAGGCCAGCTCGCAGGGTTCGGTCAAGAAGGGCGAGGTGGTGCAGGCCGTGATCGTCCGTACGACCAAGGAACTGGGAAGGCCCGACGGCACCTACATCTCGTTTGACGAGAACGCGGCGGTGCTGATCGACGCCCAGAACAACCCGCGCGGAACCCGCATCTTCGGCCCGGTGGCCCGTGAACTCCGGGACAAGGACTTCATGAAGATCATCTCGCTCGCTCCGGAGGTGCTTTAGCCATGAGAATTCGTACCGACGACCAGGTCCAGATCATGGCCGGCAAGGACTCCGGCAAGCAGGGTCGCGTACTGCGTACCGACCCGAAGAAGGAGACCGTGTACGTTGAGGCTCTCAACATGGTCAAGCGCCATCAGCGCGCCCAGCCTTCCCCCAGCGGACAGGGCCCCGGCGTTGAAGGCGGGATCATCGAGAAGGAGGGACCGATCCACGTGTCCAACGTGGCTCTGGTCGACCCCAGTGACAACAAGCCCACCCGGATCGGCGTTCGCCGGACCGAGGACGGACAGCGCCAGCGGTACTCGAAGCGCACCGGTGAGGCGATCTGAGAAGGATGATGGAAGCAGCTACAGCCACAACCCAGCAGGCAGTGCCGCCACCGCGGCTGCGTGACACGTACGAAAACGATGTCAAGCCGAAACTGATCGAAAAGTTCGGCTACAGCAGCTCGATGCAGGCCCCCCGCCTGAGCAAGATCACCCTGAACATGGGCCTCGGCTCCTCGGTTGATTCGAAGGCCCGCGAGAAAGCGATCGGGGAACTCGCCCTGATTGCCGGGCAGCATCCGAACACCCGGATCGCCAAGAAGTCGATCGCCTCCTTCAAGCTGCGCGAAGGAATGCCGGTCGGTGCGGCGGTCACCCTGCGGGGAGCCCGGATGTGGGAGTTCCTCGATCGTCTCTGCGCGATCGCGATTCCCCGGATCCGCGACTTCCGTGGCCTCAAGGCAACCTCCTTCGACGGCCGCGGCAACTACTCGATGGGTGTCAAGGAACAGCTGATGTTCCCCGAGATCGATTACGACTCGGTCGATCAGGTTTTCGGGCTCGACATCACGATCACCACAACTGCCGCGTCAGATGCCGAGGCCTTTGAGCTGCTGCTCGGGCTCGGCATGCCCTTCGCCAAGGAGGGACGGCCCGTAGCCGAGGGCACCGACGTCAACGACCAGGAGAAGCAGGAGGACCAGGGCTAATGGCCAAGACGTCCCAGCGGGTGCGCCAGCAGCGCACCGCAAAGTTCAAGACCCGTGAATACAACCGGTGCCGCCGTTGTGGTCGCCCCCGTGCCTACTACCGCAAGTTCGGCATCTGCCGGATCTGTCTGCGCGAGGCGGCCCACGAGGGCTACATCCCCGGCATGACGAAGTCGAGCTGGTAGATCATGCTTACCGATCCGATTGCCGACTACCTGACCCGTCTCCGCAACGGCCTCAACTCGGGGCTGGACGCCGTCGAGATCCCGAGCTCGAAGCTGAAGCTCGAGATCTCGCGGATCCTGCAGGAGCAGGGCTACATCGCCGGCTACGAAAAGTCCGAGGCCGACGTGGGGGAGAAGATCACCCTGCGGCTCAAGTACACCCGGGATCACCAGCCGGTGATTACCGGTATCGAACGGGTCTCGCGTCCCGGGCGGCGGCGTTACGTCACCCACAGCGAAGTCCCGCGGGTACAGGGTGGAACCGGCACCGCGATCGTCACCACCAGCCACGGTGTGATGACCGGTCACGAGGCCAGGAAGGAAGGCGTCGGCGGCGAGGTTGTCGCGTACGTCTGGTGATGAGGAAGCAATGAGCCGAATTGGAAGAAAACCGATCGAGATCCCGTCCGGGGTCGAGATCAAGTCAGAGTCCGGCCTGGTCCGGGTCAAGGGCCCGAAGGGTGAACTGACCCAGGAGATCGCGGCCGAGATGACGGTCAGGATCGAGGACGGCTCGGTCGCGGTCGAGCGTCCGACCGATCGTCCCAACCACCGCGCCCTCCACGGGCTCACCCGCAGCCTGATCGCCAACATGGTGGTCGGGGTGACCGAGGGCTACCAGAAGGTGCTCGAGATCCAGGGTGTCGGCTACCGCGCCCAGGCCAAGGGCAGGAACCTCGAACTGGCGGTCGGGTACTCCCACCCGGTCCAGATCGAGTGCCCCGACGGGATCGAGTTCGAGCTTCCCCAGCCGACCGAGATCATCGTCAGGGGGATCGACAAGCAGAAGGTCGGCCAGGTCGCGGCCAATATCCGCAAGAGCCGGCCGCCGGAGCCGTACAAGGGCAAGGGCATTCGTTACCGGGACGAGCGCGTCCTCAGGAAAGTTGGTAAGCGCGTATGACTGTCATCACCAATCGTCAGCGCCGGCAGCGCCGCCGCTACCGGGTCCGGGCCAAGGTGTCCGGCACCTCCGAGCGTCCGCGGCTCTCGGTCTACCGGTCAAACCGGGGGATGTTCGCCCAGCTCATCGACGACGTCGACGGGCGCACCCTGGCCGCGGCCAACTGGACCGAGGCGGATCTGCGTGGCCTCGGCCGGACCGAACAGGCGAAGAAGGCCGGCGAACTGCTGGCCGAACGTGCAAAGAAGGCAGGCGTCGAGCGCTGTGTGTTCGACCGAAGCGGTTACCGCTACCACGGCAGGGTCAAGGCCCTCGCCGAAGGTGCGAGAGAGGGTGGGCTGGAGTTCTGATGCCCCGCGCATCGATCGGACTTCGCTACGGTGAGCAGCTGAAATGAAAGGCATGGATACAGCCCGCGTCGAGATGGTCAGTCCCAAGGGGCTCGACCTTCAGGAGCGCGTGATCGAGATCAACCGTGTGGCCAAGGTGGTCAAGGGCGGTCGTCGCTTCTCGTTCACCGCCCTCGTCGCAGTAGGAGATGAAGAGTCGGTAGTCGGGATCGGCTACGGCAAGGCCCGCGAGGTTCCGCTGGCAATTCAGAAAGCGGTCGACAACGCCCGCAAGAATCTGGTTCGCATCCCCAAGTACGGGGACACGATCACCCACCGGATCATCGGTCGCTTCGGCGCCGGACATGTGGTCCTCAGGCCGGCCAGCCCCGGTACCGGCGTGATCGCCGGTGGCGGCGTGCGTGCCGTGCTCGAGCTGGGCGGGGTTCGCGACATCCTGACCAAGTCGATCGGCACCCAGAATCCGATCAACCTGGTCAAGGCGACCATGGACGGGATCGTCCGGCTGCGGCGTCCGGAAGAGGTCGCGGAGCTGCGTGGTCTCAGCGTGACCGAGGTGCTCGGGATCTACCCGGAGGACAAGGCTGACGAGGCTGGTGAGGCGGGGTCCGTGGCGGACTCCGACGGCGGGCTATCGTCGGTGTCCGCTGACGCGGACTCCTCCTCACCCGGAGTTCCGTCGGAGTCCACCACGGACCCCGCTGCGGACGCCTCTGCCGAGTCCCCCGCCGAGGATGCTCCGGTGGAAGAGCCCGCTGGGGATTCCGCTGAAACCCCGGTGGCTGTGGCTGAAGTGAAGGACGAGACTCCCGCCGATATCGAGGCGATCGAGGAGAAGGCGGCCGAAGAGTCGGCTGACACCCCCGCTCCCGAAGCCAGCGAGCCGGCCGCTTCCGAGGTCGAGGCCGAGGTCGCTGCTGACGAGAAGGCCGCTGTGGCGGAGTCCGTGGAGGACTCCGACGGCGGGCTATCGTCCGAGTCTGCTGACGCAGACTCGTCCTCACCCGGAGTTCCGTCGGAGCCCACCACGGACTCCGCTGCTGAAGCTGAGGAGGAGTCGTGATGGGTCGCCTTACAATCACCCAGACCCGCTCGCCGATCAACACCAACCCGAGCCAGCGCAAGACCCTTGAAGCCCTCGGCCTGGGCAAACTGGGCCGCTCGGTCCAGCTTGAGGAGTCGCCCCAGCTGAAGGGCCAGATCCGCGTGGTCGAACACCTGGTCAAGGTCGAGGAGGCCTGATATGGCGAAAGAAAGCGAAAGCCGCGCCGACGAGATCGGCCTGCACAACCTCAGCCCGAAGCCGGGTTCACGCCGCCCGCGGAAGCGGATCGGACGCGGACCGGGATCCGGAACCGGCAAGACCGCCGGCCGGGGGCACAAGGGCCAGAAGGCCCGCTCCGGGGCCCGGGACAAGGTCGGCCACGAGGGTGGCCAGACCCCGATCCAGATGCGGATGCGCAAGCTGCGCGGCCCGCACATGAAGAAGTCGATGCCGTTCGAGAACTTCCGGACCCACACCCAGCCGGTCAACCTGGCCGACCTCGAGGAACGCTTCGAGGCCGGCGCCGAGGTGACCCCCGAGAGCCTCAAGGCGGTTGGCCTGGCCACCCGCAGGCACCCGGTCAAGGTGCTGGCCCGCGGTGAGATCACCAAGAATCTGACCGTCAAGGCGCACGGCTTCTCGGCTTCGGCCAAAGAGAAGATCGAGGCCGCCGGAGGCAGCTGCGAGCTGATCGAGGACTGATGCTCGCGACGATCGCCAAGGCATTTTCCGTACCGGAGATTCGCAAGAAGCTCCTGTTCGTCTGCGCCATGCTGGCGCTGTATCGCCTCGGGGCGTACATCCCCTCCCCGGGGATCGATGTCCAGGCGGTCAAGGAACTCGAGGATCAGCTCACCGGATCGAACATCCTCGGCTTCCTCAACCTGTTTTCCGGGGGCAGCCTCTCCCGGCTCTCCCTGTTCGCGCTCGGGATCATGCCGTACATCACGGCCTCGATCATCCTGCAGCTGCTGACCGTGGTGGTGCCCTCGCTGGAGCGGCTCCAGAAGGAGGGCGAGGTCGGCCAGCAGAAGATCACCCAGTACACCCGTTACCTCACGGTCGCCCTTGCGGCGATGCAGTCCTTCGCCTACGTCTTCCTCTTCAACTCGATGTCGACCGGGTCGACCAGCGTGGTCAAGGGCATGAACCCGGCCAACATCCTGCTGATCGTGATCTGCCTGACCGCTGGCACCACCCTGCTGATGTGGCTGGGCGAGTTGATCACCCAGCGCGGGATCGGTAACGGCATCTCGCTGCTGATCTTCGCCTCGATCGTCTCCGGGGTACTGCCCGGAGTCCAGACCTGGTGGAACAACCCGGACCAGGTGTTCGTGGTGATCCTGCCGTTCATCGTGATCGCGGTGGTGGTCGCGGTGGTCTTCATCCAGGAAGGCCAGCGACGGATCCCGGTCCAGTACGCCAAGCGGGTGGTCGGCCGCAAGATGACCCAGGGCGGCACCACCTACCTGCCGCTGCGGGTGAACATGGCCGGCGTGATCCCGGTGATCTTCGCCGCCTCGATCATGGCGATGCCGGCGACCATCGCCCAGTTGATCAATACGCCGATGATGGCCGATGTCTCCGCCTTCCTCTCGCCCAGCGGATGGGCCTACCTGGTCGGCGAAGCCTTCTTCATCATCGTCTTCACCTACTTCTACACCGCGGTCACCTTCAATCCGGTGGACCAGGCCGACAACCTGAAGAAGCACGGCGGGTTCATTCCCGGGGTGCGTCCGGGCAGACCGACCGCCGAGTATCTCGACCGGGTGCTCTCCCGACTCACCTTCCCCGGTGCGGTCTATCTGGCCCTGGTGGTTGCGGCCCCGACGATTCTCTTCAACAACATCGGTGGCGGCTTCTTCTTCGGTGGTGTCTCGGTGCTGATCGTGGTCGGCGTCGCGCTCGACACCGTGAAGCAGCTCGAGGCCCAGCTGATGATGCGCAACTACGAGGGCTTCCTCAAGTAGGGGATCGGCCATGCCCGACCTCAACCTCATTCTGCTGGGGCCTCCCGGCAGCGGCAAGGGAACCCAGGGCGAACGCCTTGAGCAGGATCTCGAACTGCCCTACTACGCCACCGGGGACATCCTCCGGGCGGCGGTCAAGGAGGGCACCGGGGTCGGGCTTGAAGCCAAGTCCTACATGGACCGGGGCGACCTGGTCCCGGACGAGGTGATCATCGGGGTGATCGCCGAACGGCTCGATGACCGTGAGGCCGACGACGGCTTCATCCTCGACGGCTTTCCCCGGACGGTTCCCCAGGCCGAGGCGCTCGACGCCAAGCTGGTCGAGCTCGGCCGTCAGCTCACCGCGGTGATCCTGATCGACGTCGACGACGAGAGCATCGTCCACCGGCTCGGCGGTCGGCGGGTCTGCGAAGCGAAGGATCACGTCTACCACGTCGAGTTCAGCCCTCCGGTCGAGGACGGCATCTGTGACATCGACGGTTCGGCGCTCTATATCCGGGACGACGACAAGCCCGAGACGATCCGGCACCGGCTCGATCAGTACAACGAGAAGACCGCCCCGCTGATCGACTACTACCGGAAGCAGGCCCTGCTCAACCGGGTCGACGGCGCCACCGATCCCGATGAGGTCGGTGAAGCGATCCGCACGCTGCTCTCCACCCTGAGCCTCGAGCAGGACTCGTGAACCGACGGCCTGCTTTCGCGGGTCGAGGCGGTTCGGGGAATCCGACCCGATGATCATTCGCAAGACCCCCGAGCAGATCGAGCAGATGGCCGCGGCCGGTCGGCTCCACGCCCGCTGCATGAAGGTGGTCGAGAACAAGATTCGTCCCGGAGTCACCACGCGAGAACTGGACGAGGCCGCGGAGAAGTTCATCCGCTCCCAGGGTGGGGTTCCCACCTTCAAGGGGTATCGCGGTTTCCCCGGCTCGATCTGCGCCTCGCCGAACTCGATGGTGGTCCACGGCATCCCCGGCCCGCAGAAACTGGAGCGGGGCGACATCATCAGCGTCGACATCGGGGTAACCCTCGGCGGCTGGGTGGCCGATGCGGCCTCGACCTTCCCGGTCGGGCCGATCGACCCGGAAACGCAGCGACTGCTCGATGTCACCCACGAGTCCCTGAAGCTCGGCGCGGCCCAGATGATCCCCGGCAACCGGGTGGGGGACGTCTCCCATGCGGTCCAGCAGCACGTGGAGGAGGCCGGTTTTTCGGTGATTCGCAGCCTGGTCGGGCACGGCGTCGGCCAGGCGATGCACGAGGAACCGCAGATTCCCAACTACGGCACCCCCGGCCGCGGCCCGGTGATCGAGGAAGGCATGGTCTTCGCGATCGAGCCGATGGTCAACATCGGCGGTCCCGAGGTCTACATGGACGACGACGGCTGGTCGGTCTTCTCCACCGACAACTCAATGGCCGCCCACTTCGAGTACACGGTAGCCGCCACCGCCACCGGCCCCCGAATCCTCACCCCCTGGGACCAATAGTACCCGACCAGCCACCAGCACCGAGGGAAGGTCTTTCAGCCGAACAGGCGGAGAAGGCTCCCGTCGAACGTCCCCAGTGCGGTTGTTGGCTTCCTGGCGTTACGAGAACCTGCCGGGCGATGCAGTAGGCTCCCGCGGAAGCGGCGGTACCCGTCGCAGACAATCACATAGGAGATGCAAGATGCATACAGCAGTAGGGGGAGTACCAGTCGACACTTCGATGGTGAAGCGGTCGCTGCTGATTATCGGCCTGCTCGCCGCGTTCATGATGGCGTTCAGTGCCTTTGCCCCGTCGACCGGAGTCAAGGTCGCCGGAGTGACGGTAGCCAAGACGGATTCGGCGGAGGCGTTCCAGGCCGGCGTAGACACCAGGAACGGTCGGGCGTGGATCAAGACATCCGTTCGGGAAATAGTCGTGTACGGCGCGTCAGCAGTCATTGCGGGCAAGTTGTGTGGTGGGGCGGCTAGGGTCCCGTACGTTGGAATTGTTCTTGGATTGGCGTGTACCAAAGCAGTCGGCGCTGCCCTGGTCAGGGTTGGAAACGACCTCTACCGGAGATATCGAGGTCGCAACATCGGTATCTGGGCCGAACTCGGTCGCTGCAGTAGCGGGAAGACACGTTCACTCTGCATGGGGACTTACTAGCGGCGTTCGAGTCCACCCCGTTTGAAAGTCACGGGGTGGACTTGAACCAAAGGTTGGCCGTCGTCCCATGGGACGACGGCCAGCTCCAGAACCCACACCGGTAGAACACCGTGTGGCACCCTTTTCGACCGGCCAAAGCGGTGCACTTCTCTGGACCCAAGAGTCCAGGTTCGATGGTGGCGGGTCGAGGAGTGTGCAGCGGTTGAGGCGCGAGCGGCCGCGAGAGAGCGGTCGGTGCTATTGTTTCCGGTCGGCCGAATAGGCCATTTTTTCACGCCCGTGGCCCGTTTACTGGGGCTCTCGGGAGATCTCTTTCCAAAGGAACTTGAGGACGATGAAAGTCCGAGCCTCGGTAAAACCGATGTGTGAGAAGTGCAAGATCATCCGCCGGCGCGGGCGCGTGCTGGTGATCTGCGAGAACCCGCGACACAAGCAGAGGCAGGGTTAGTAAATGGCGCGTATCGCCGGGGTGAACATCCCCCTGAACAAGCGGGCCGAGGTCGGCCTGACCTACGTTTACGGGATCGGTCCTTCGACCGCCCGGAAGCTCCTGGCCGAGGTCGAGGTTGACCCGAACACCCCGGTCAAGGATCTGACCGAGGACGAGGTGATCCGGCTGCGTACCGCGGTCGAAGACCTCGACGTCGAGGGTGATCTGCGCCGGGAGCGCTCGCAGAACGTGAAGCGTCTGATGGAGATCGGCTCCTACCGCGGTCTGCGCCACCGGCGCGGCCTTCCGGTTCGGGGTCAGCGCACCAAGACCAACGCCCGTGGTCGCAAGGGCCCCCGGCGAATGAGCATCGCCGGCAAGAAGAAGCCCGCCAAGTAAGGAATCTGAGACCAAGTCATGGCAGCCAACAAGCAGTCCAAGTCCCGCCCGCGCCGTCGCGTCCGCAAGAACATCGCGGTCGGCCAGGCACACATCAAGACCTCGTTCAACAACACGATCGTCACCCTGACCGACCCCGAAGGCAACGTGATCGCCTGGGAGTCCGCCGGCAGCGCCGGTTTCAAGGGTTCGCGGAAGTCGACCCCGTTCGCCGCCCAGGTGACCGCCGACGCCGCCGCCCGGAAGGGCATCGAGCACGGTCTTCAGAAGGTCGAGGTCTTCGCCCGGGGCGCCGGCTCCGGCAAGGACACCGCGGTCCGTTCGCTACAGGCCGCCGGGCTTGAAGTGACCAGCGTCAAAGACGTCACTCCGCAGGCGCACAACGGCTGCCGTCCGCGCAAGCGCCGTCGGGTCTGATCGATCCGCCCCCTCCCCAATCGAGACGAGAAGGATCCAATGAGCACTGATTTCCAGGTACCGAGCATCTCCTCCCAGAAGACCGACGAGCGGAAGGGATCGTTCACGATCGAGCCCCTCGACAAGGGCTTTGGCTACACCTTCGGTTCCAGCCTCCGCCGGGTACTGCTCGGCTCGCTCTCCGGCGCGGCGATCACCAGCGTCCGGATCGAGGGCGTTTCACACGAGTTCTCGAACATCGCCGGGGTCAAGGAGGACGTCACCGACATCATCCTGAACCTCAAGGAACTGGTCATCCGGATGGATACCGAGGCCGATGCGGTCGAGGCTCCGATCGTGGTGACCGGCCCGGGCGACGTCACCGCCGCCGACATCGACCTTCCGGCCGGGGTCGAGATCCTCAATCCCGAGGCTCCGATCGCCACCCTCGAGAAGAAGACCCGCCTCGAGCTTTACGTGACCATCGGCCGCGGCCGGGGGTACCGTCCCTCGGAGGAGAACAAGGATGACGACCAGCCGATCGGCGTGATTCCGATCGACTCGATCTTCTCGCCGATCCGGAGGGCCTCGTACACGGTCGAGGCAGCCCGCGTCGGTCAGCGCACCGACTTCGACCGGCTGACCCTGGACCTCGAAACCGACGGTTCGATCGAGCCCAGCGCGGCGCTTCGCGAAGCCTCCGAGATCCTGATCAAGAGCCTCGCGATCTTCTCCGACCCCGACCGGGTCGAGGAACTGACCGCCCGCGATCCGGCTGTCGCCGAGGTCGAGGCCGGTGACGCGGCCTTTATCGGCACCCCGGACGACGACATCCTGATCGACGAGCTCGAGCTTTCGGTTCGATCCTTCAACTGCCTCAAGCGGGCCGGGGTCGAGACGATCGGCGAGCTGCTCGCCAAATCCGAGTCCGAGCTCGGCGCGATCCCGAACTTCGGGCAGAAGTCGATCGAGGAAGTAATCGAGACCCTGCAGAGCCGCGGCCACCAGCTGCGCCAGGACTGACCAGGAGAGGCAATGCGCCACGCCAAGAAGAGAAACAAGCTGGGGCGGAGCCCCTCCCACCGCAAGTCGCTGCTCAGCAACCTCTCAAAGGAACTGATCGAACACGAGCGGATCCAGACCAGCCAGGCCAAGGCGAAGGCGGCCAAGCCGGAGATCGAGAAGCTGATCACCCTCGCCAAGCGGGGCGACCTCCACGCCCGCCGTCAGGCCCTCTCGACGCTGCGTCAGGACAAGTTCGCGGTCCACAAGCTGTTCGAGGAGATCGCTCCCCGCTACGCCGAACGTCCCGGTGGCTACACCCGGATCGTCAAGATCGGCCCCCGCCGGTCCGATTCGACCGAGATGGTCTTCCTGGAGCTCGTCTGATCTTCGTTCAGACCGGGTTCTGAGCAAGAAAGTTGCCGCAAAGGGGAGCCAATGGCTCCCCTTTTGCCTGCTCCGACCTCGCCGGAATGCTTTCCCGGCTCAAGTCGGGGCGGAAGCGCTCCTTTTTCGGTCATTTGGTGTTTCTGAGGCTGGGCCTATACTGGGCTATTACTGAATTCCGAATTGATCGGGCCAGGCATTGATTTCCTTCAGGGGGCAGCACCAAATCCGGGCGAGAATCATCGCCACAGCGCTAGTGGCAATCGCCGCCACTCTCCTGCTGCTTGCTGCCGCGAATCCGGCCCGGGCAACCTGGGGCACACCGATCCTGGGCAATGCCCCGACCGGTGTCGCCACTGACAGCTCCGGCAACCTCTATGTCGCCGAGTCCTACGGGAACCGCTTCGTCAAGTACAGCTCGACCGGCACCCAACTGATGGCGGTCGGCTCTTCGGGTAACGGTCAGGCCCAGTTCAATTCCCCGAACGGGATCGCGGTCGAGTCCGGTGGAGCGATCTTCGTCGCCGACACCGGCAACAACAGGATCCAGCGCTTCTACCCGAACGGCAGCTACCAGACCGAATGGGGCGGTTTCGGAACCGGGCTCGGTCAGTTCAAACAGCCTTCGGCCGTGGCGGTCGATGGCGGCGGCAACGTGTACATCGCCGATACCGACAACAACCGGGTGGTCAAGTGCAACGCCTGGGGTTGGTGCGGCTCGGCCTTCGATTACGGCAGCATCGGCGGTATCGCCGGCCCGCTCGGAGTGGCCACCGACTCGAACGGCAATGTCTACGTGTCCGACTCCGGCAACGACCGGATCGTGAAGTCCGATTCGAGCGGCAACGTGATTTCCGTCTGGAGCACCTACGGTTCAGGCCAGGGCCAGGTCAATGACCCGGCCGGCCTCGCGATCGGGGCCAGCAACAACCTCTTCGTCGCCGACAAGGGCAACTCGCGGGTGCAGAGACTCTCGACCGGTGGTGCCTTCCTCAGTGAATGGATCGTGCCTTCGCCGTATGTCACCTCGCAGCCGACCTCGGTTGCGATCGGCCCGGGCACGACGATCAACGTCGCCAATCCCTGGAACAACCGGGTCGAGCGCTGGGACCCGCCGACCGGCCCGACAGGCCCGACCGGACCCACCGGCCCGACCCAGGCGACCGGCCCGACCGGACCCACGTCGCCGACCGGACCCACCGGCCCGACCGGATCGACTACCGGGCCCGTGATCAACCCGGACGGGAACAACAACGGCAACAACAACAGCAACAACAACAGCGGCAATAACAACAGCAGCGGCAACACGAAGAAGAACAAGAAGAGCAAGGTCAAGCAGGCGGTCATCAAGCCGGTCAAGGTCTGGATGGAAGGCGGCGGCAGCGTCGTCCGGCCCGGCAGCGCGGTCAACATGAAGGTTTCGATCAAGAACAGCGGCGACCTCACCGCTCGCAACGTCTACACATACATGGGCAAGAAGGCCCTCGCCGGCCGTCCGAGCGTCGTGGTCAAGCGCGGTTTCAACACCAGGATCATCACCCCGGGATGGACGGTCACCGGAACTGTCACGATCTTCTTCGGCAAGCGAGCCCATGGCAAGGTTGCGATCACCGCCCAGGCCTGGGGCAACTGGGGCAAGAAGATTCTCTACATCCGCCGCTGAACTGGCGACTCGACATCGAGTACGACGGCTCGGTCTTCCGCGGCTGGGCCCGGCAGGACGGCGGGGTGGACACGGTGCAGGCCCGGCTCGAGCGTGCGCTCCAGATCGCCCTGCGGACCGACCGGTCGATCGAGCTGACGGTCGCCGGCCGAACCGACTCGGGGGTTCACGCGCTCGGCCAGGTCGCCAGCTTCGAATTCGACGGCGAGATGCCCGAGATGATCGTCCGCAGCCTGAACGGCCTGACACCGCCACAGATAGCGGTGCGGGCGGTGACTCCGGTCTCCGGCTTCGACGCCCGCCGAGACGCAGTTTCCCGCACCTACTGCTACCGGGTGCTGACCCGCCGGCCGGGCAGTCCCTTTGCCGCGAACCGCGCCTGGTGGGTTTCGCGTGCGATCGAACGCGAGGCTCTGGACTGCTGCGCTGCCGCCCTGGTCGGCCAGCATGACTTCACGGCTTTCACACCGACCGAGACCTACCACAAGCGATTCGAGCGAATCATTCATTCCGCCGAGTGGAGGGAGGAGGAAGGATTCCTGGGTGGCGACATCCTCCAGTTCCGGGTTACAGGTGACTCCTTCATGCGGAACATGGTCCG
>JAMLGI010000008.1 GCA_023958085.1 Solirubrobacterales bacterium
TTGCTCCTGGCCAGCAGCCGGACCCGCTCGCTGTTCGAGCTGGCCAGCGCTGCCAGGCCGACCGCGATCGCACCGCTTCCGGCGACTGCGATTTCGGGATAGGGGTTGTCGACGGTCACTCGTGCATCACTGGCTGCGAGGTTCGCATATGGCTGCCCGCCGGCGTCGCCAAGGCGGCCGACATGAGCCCGGAAGCCGTTTGACTGACACGTCAATCAGCTATCGTGAAGTCAGGTTTTCCCGCGCTGCGGGCACACGGTCCGGATATTTACGAAAGGTTTTCGATGAGCAAGTTTGGCGGACGCGAAGTCGTGATCGTGGATGCGGTCCGGACCCCGGTCGGTCGGGGCCACAAGGAGAAGGGCTACTACAAAGACCAGCATGCCTCCAACCTCCTGGCCCACGCGTACTCGGGGCTGATCGAGCGGACCGGGATCGATCCGGCCCTGGTCGAGGACGTGGTCGGTGGCTGCGTCCAGCAGTTCGGCGAGCAGTCGATGAACATCTCCCGCAACGCCTGGCTCGAGGCCGGTTTCCCGATCGAGACCCCGGCCACCACGATCGACCGCCAGTGCGGATCCGCCCAGCAGTCGGTCAACTACGCCGCGGCGATGATCGCCTCCGGTGTCCACGACGTGATGGTTGGCGGCGGGGTCGAGCACATGGGCCACATCGGATTCGGCGATGCGATGAACGTGATGAAGGAGTACGGCTTCGGTTACTCGCCGGAGCTGCTCGAGAAGTACAACCTGGTCAACCAGGGGATCTCGGCCGAGATGATCGCCGACAAGTGGGACATCTCCCGGACCGAACTCGACGAACTGGCTGTGGTTTCACACGCCCGTGCCCAGCAGGCGACGGAGGAAGGCCGCTACACCAACGAGATCCTGCCGTACACGGTCGGTGACGAGACCTTCACCACCGACCAGGGTATCCGTCCCGGCACTACCGTCGAGAAACTGGCCGGGCTGAAGCCGGCCTTCAAGGAGGACGGCAAGGTGACCGCCGGTAACGCCTCCCAGGTTTCGGACGGGGCCGCCGCCCTGCTACTGATGACCCGCGAGAAGGCCGATGAGCTCGGGCTCAAGCCACGGGCAAGGATCCTCGACCAGACCTGCGTCGGGGTAGACCCGGTGATGATGCTGACCGGTCCGATCCCGGCCACCCACAAACTGCTCGAGCGCAACTCGATGAGCATGGAAGACATCGACCTGTTCGAGGTCAACGAGGCCTTTGCCTCGGTTGTGATCGCCTGGCAGCGCGAACTCAACCCGGACATGGACAAGGTCAACGTGAACGGTGGCGCGATGGCGATCGGCCACGCCCTCGGTTCAACCGGTGGCCGTCTGCTCACCACTCTCCTCAACGAGCTGGAACGTCAGGACAAGGAGACCGGCCTGGTCACCATGTGCTGTGGTGGAGGAATGGGCACCGGCACCCTGATCCAGCGGATCTGACGGACTCTCGCGCGGCGTCTCGCCGCACCTCGCGGGGGCCGCCGTGCGGAGCACTGTCGGACCCGGCGAGTCGCACCGATACTTGGCGACAGCCTCGTCAGATCCGCTGGATCGATCCAGTTTCTGACGGACTCCGGCACGGCGTCTCGCCGCACCCCGCGGATTCTCGCGGTGGGCACTCCGGCGCACCCGACGCCCCGCCCAACAACGCGTTCTGGAGCCGATAGTGGCGGCCATATGGCCACAACCGGCTCCAGAACAGCGGGCAGGAGTCCACCGAGGTTTCTGGAGCCGATAGTGGCGGCTATATGGCTACTATCGGCTCCAGAACGGTTTTTTCGGGTTGTCGGTGGCTTTGGAGGGTTGGGGAAGTAGGGTTCCGTTCATGACGGCTTTGGAGCGGGTTTCGATCGGGGCTATGGGCGCGACACCGGGGGATCTGGCGGATCTCGCGCGGGAGGCCGAGGCGGCCGGTTTTGAATCGGTCTGGGCGATCGAACTTTTCCGGAACGCTTTCACTCAGACCACCTACCTTTCCACCCAGACCGAGTCGATCGATGTGGGTACGGCGATCGCCTGGGGTTTCGTCCGCAGTCCGATGACCATGGCGATGAGCGCGATGGACATCGACGAGATCTCCGGCGGCCGCTTCCGTCTGGGGCTCGGCCCGGGTGTGAAGCGCCTCAACGAGACCTGGCACAACGCCGAGTACGGTCGTCCGGCACCGCACCTGAGGGAGACGATCCAGGCGGTTCGGGAGATCATCCACGCTGCATCCGAGGTTCGACCCGCATCCTTCAAAGGCGAGTACTACGACCTGGACATCAAGGGCTGGATCCGGGGTGCCCCGCCGGTCAGGACCGAGATCCCGATCTACACCGCAGCGGTCCAGCAGGGGATGGCGAGGATGGCCGGCGACGTCGCCGATGGACTGATCGGGCATCCGCTCTGCTCGGCCCGCTGGATCGAGCAGGAGATCGTCCCGGCGTTCGAGCTCGGCCTCTCCCGCTCCGGCCGTGAGCGTTCCTCCTTCACCTATCTGCCGAGCATCTGTGTGGCGATCGACGACGACTACGAGCGTGGCCTCGACGCCGCCCGTCGCACGGTCGCCTTCTACTCGACCGTGAAGACCTACATGCCGCTCTACGAGCTACACGGCTTCGGCCAGAACGCCGCCGATGCGGCCGCTGCGTTCCGTCGTGGGGACATCGACGGGGTGGCCGCAGCGATCCCGGACGAGATGGTCGAGACCTACTGCGCGGTCGGCAGCCCGGACCAGGTTCGGGCCAAGGTCGAGGAGGTGGCCGCCTTTGCCGACGCGATCTTCCCCGGTGCCCCCACCTACTTCATTCCGCTCGAACAGATCACCGAGTACAACCGGAAGATCATCGAAGTCTTCGGCGCTAGTCCTGATCGCTTGTGACGTCACCACGGTCGGTGAGCGCGGCGATGTCCTCCAGGTCCACCGGTCGACCTCGGGCTTCCTTCATGCGGATGAGGTCATCCAGTCCGACCACCGGCACGGTGACCGGCCCCAGCTTCACCTCGAGCGCCGAGCGGCGTAGCTGGTCGAAGCTCCGGCCCCCTGGAACCTCGTGAATGACGTCGATACCCCCGGCTCGCGTGGCGAACTGCCAGATCGTTGCCGTGGGTAACATCGTTCCACTGATCTCATCAAGTTCATGTCCGGGATTGAGCACCCTTGCCCCGAGCGCATTGAGTGCGTCGGCCAGGCGAGTCAGGTTGGCCGGATCGGGGGCGGGGATCAGGTCGGCGTCATTGGTCATGCGGACGTGACCGTGGGTTTGAACGGCGATACCGCCGATCAGCACGTACTCGACTCCCTTTCCGGAGAGGGTCCGGAAAATGGCCGAGGCATCGAGGATCTCCCCTTCGGCGTAGGTCATTCTCCTCTTGCCTTGCGCCCTGCGGCGGCGAATTCACCTGCCATTCGGTTCCAGGAGATCGCCAGGGCGAGACGCTGCTCGGGGGTCAGGCGTTCCATTGATCGACGATGGAGCGTGTCGTAGCGCCGGGCCGGCGGACGGGTGGTGAGGGTCAGGTCCTCGCCCATGACCCGGAGCAGCGAGGTGAGTGTCGCGACCGTGGGTGACACCTCGCCGCTCTCGAGACGGCTGATTGCTGACTGCCGGGTGCCGGCACGCAGCGCCAGCTGATTCTGGCTCAGACCGCGTTTTCGTCTTGCTTCCTTGATCAACTTGCCAGGATTCACTACCTGAATTATAACGGATATGTGATTTCAGTTCGAGCGAGAACATCGCCGAAGTGTCATCCCGGGGGGCATTGTCGCGCTGCGTTGAAGGACCGCGCTTCAGCAGATGACGCGATCGTTGCTGCCCCAGACCTGGCGTCCTATCCGGATAGCGATGCCGCCCAGCTCTGGAACCGGGTCATGTCGGTCAGGGCGGGGCCGTGGCCGGGGAGGAGGATCGAGGGTTCAAGGGCGGCGAGCTTGCGGATCGAGCGGCGGTTCTCGGCCGGGTCGTAGGTGAAGGCGTCCGGCGGCTCCATCAGTTTGGTGCGGCCGGTGGCGTAGCTCATGTTGCGGATCACGTCACCGCAGATCACGGCCCGATCGGACTCACGAAAGTAGATCACGTGACCCGGGGCGTGGCCGGGGGTGTGGTGGACGGTGAAATCACCGACCCTGTCGCCGTCCTCCAGAACCCGTGAGACCGGGTGGGGCGGGCCCTGCCAGGAGGCCTGGAGTTTCGCCATCAGCGGGGGCACATCCATGTCCCCTGAAATCGGCCGCTTGCCCTCCATCGCCTCGACGTCGTCGGCGTGACAGGCCAGCGGGATGTCGCGACCCCGGCAGATCTCGCGGGCCATGCCCTGATGGTCCGGATGGACGTGGGTCAGGGCCAGCAGCGAGAGCGGTCGTCCCTTGAGCTGACGTCCCAGGCGTCGCCGGTCCCAGGTGGTCCCGGCGTCAAACAGGATCTCCCCGGCCAGGTACACGTTGATCATCGGCAGCGGGAACTGGCTGAGCCGGAAGATGCCGGGGGCGACCTCTTTCACGCTCCGTCTCCGGTCGATTCAGAAGGCGCCGGAGCCGGGATGCTCCGGTGATCCCGGCTGACCCGAGTTGTCGGCGAGGGTTTCCAGTCGTTCGATCTCGCGCTCGCCATAGATCCGGGCAGGGTCGTCCTCGGCCAGCGGGGCGATCAACCTGGCCAGCCGGTTGCGGACCTGGAGCGCAAAGTGGGGGGTGACCGCACAGGTCAACTCCCGGATCGCCTCGGTCGTGACCGGTTCGCTCGAGTCGAGGACCCCGATGTGTTCCGTTTCGCTCATCGTCTCGTCGCCGTTCGCTTTCTGGTCTCTGGTTCGGACTGTCTACTGGCTGCTGCCGGTGGTTTCGACCGGGGTCAGCTCGGCAGCGTCATCGACCTTCGCCTGCTGATCGACGTTGATCAACGACGTGTCTCCGATTATCCACACATGGTTGTACAGGGCGCGGGTCGGGTCGGTGTCGTAGCCCGGTTTCACGTCCAGCAGATACTCGTGAACGGAGGCCGGCAGCTCGGAGGCAGAATCGGTCAGGAGCATCGCCGGCCAGGTGCCGCCGGTTGAGAGCGCGGTCGCCGCGATCGCATCCATCGGCCGGTCGGAGCGGGCCAGGGAGTAGCCGTGGCCGGGATCGTTCAGGTTCCAGCCGAAGCTGCCGGAGTAGAACTTGACCAGCTCGACCGCGACGCTGACCGGATCCTTGCCGTCCACCCGTTCGACCGCCTTTGTCGCTTCACCGAGCTGTTTGTACGCCTTGGCGGAGACCGCGTCGGTCGACCCGATCACGAACACCGGGACCTTCTTGTTGGCCTTCTCCTTGAGGTGGTCGAGCGTGGCGCCGGGCACTTCGTCCTTTCCGGTGAACAGGGCCACGTCCCCGGAGCGAGCCAGCCACGCGGCGACCGGGCCGGCGAAACCGGGCTCCTCGTCGCTCAGGATCACAAAGGCCCCGGGCGGACCTCCGCTCAGCTTCGCTTTCAGTTTGGCCGCTTCGACCGCAAGATCTGCCGGATCGTCCCCGGTCACCCGTTTCGTCCGGTACCCGCCGGGAGAGGAGGCCTGGCCGACCGTGAAGATCTGGCTCTCGCCGGTCTCGGGGGCGCCCGCCGGATTCAGCTGGGCGAGCGCCTTCTCCCCGTCCTCGGAGAGCTTCCCGGACGGCGCGAGCAGGATCGGTGCCCCAACCGGCCGGGCGGCGAAGGTTGCGGCGACCGTGCCGGCCTGCCAGTCCCGGTCGTCGGCGATGGTCACCGCCGCCGGCGGGGCGCCCGGTCCGGAGACCGGGTAGGTGGCATAGGCGGAGGCGATCGAGATGTCAACCGGGTCGCCGCCGGGGACCCGGGTCGTGTTCCGGGTTGCCGCTGCCGGATACCCGAGGGTTCCGCCGCTCCTGCCACCGGTGCGGGCCTCCCGGGCCTTCTCGGTGAGTTCACCCGGCTTCACCTTGCCCAGACCCTCCGGGCCGTCGTCGCCGGCCGGGCCGACCCCGAAAATGAAGTGGGCAACCAGGGCCGCGAGGATCAGGGTCAGGACCAGCAGGATCCCGAGACCGACCCACGGGGTTCCTCCCGTGCGGGGGCTGCCGGAGGGCGCGTTGATCGGGCGTCTTCCTGAGGTGGCCACGGGCTGAAAGGTATCGAGAGACGCAAGACGTAAGAATGCCGCCGATGTCCAACCCCACAGTCGCCCCAATCAATCAGCTCGGTCACACCACCGTCGGGGGCTGCGACGTGGTCGACCTGGCCCGCGAGTTCGGCACCCCGGCCTACCTGCTGGACGTCGCCGACATGAAGGCCAGAGCGAAGGCCTACCTCGACGCCTTTTCCAGCTATGAGGGCGAGACCGAGGTGCTCTTTGCCTCCAAGGCGCTGCCGGTGACCGCGGTCCTCAAACTGTTTGCCGGTGAAGGTCTTTCGGTCGACGTCGCCTCGGGCGGGGAACTGACTCTCGCCCTGGCCGCCGGCTGCGATCCCGCCCGGATCTACATGCACGGCAACAACAAGACCGACGCCGAACTGAAACTCGCATTCGAGAGTGGCGTCGGCCATCTGATTCTCGACTCCTTCGATGAGATCGAGCGTTGCGAACGGCTGCTGGATCGCTCCCAGGACGTGCTGATCCGGGTCACGCCGGGAATCAAGCCGTCAACCCACTCCTTCATCCAGACCGGCCAGCTCGACTCGAAGTTCGGCTTCGGCCTCGAGGACGGCACCGCCGCCCGGGCGATCGAACGGGTGCTTTCATCCGACACCCTCAACCTGGTCGGCCTCCATGCCCACATCGGCTCCCAGATCTTCGAGCTGGAGCCGTACCGCCTCCAGGTGGAGGCCCTCGCCTCGATCAAGGGCGAGTGGTGCCGCATCCTCGATCTGGGTGGCGGGCTCGGGATCACTTACGAGGCCGGCGATGAACCGCCCGCGGTTTCCGAGTACGCCCGGGTGAAGCTGGATGCGGTCCGGGAGCATTTCGGGACCGCGGTGAAGGTCCTGGTCGAACCCGGCCGTTCCCTGGTCGGCGAGGCGGGCTCCACCATTTACACGGTCGGCACGGTCAAGGAGATTCCGGGCGTGAGGACCTACGTCGCGGTCGACGGGGGGATGTCCGACAACCTCCGTCCGATGCTCTACGACGCCCGTTACGAGGCGGTGATCGCCGATCGGGCTGCCGACCCGCCGGACACCACCGCCACGGTGGCCGGCTCCCACTGCGAGTCCGGGGATATCCTGATCCGGGATGTCGAACTGGCCGCACCCCGGGTGGGAGACACGCTCTTGATCTACGCGACCGGCGCGTACGGCCACGCGATGGCCAACAACTACAACGGCATGGCTCGTCCGCCAGTCATTTTCTGCGAGGACGGGAACGCCACCGAGGTCATCCGCCGGGAGACCTGGGACGACCTGCTGCGGAGGGACGCATGACTGAAACGGTGAAGATCGGCCTGCTCGGCCGGGGGACCGTCGGCGGAGCCTTCGCCGAGCTGGTCGAGGACCGGGCCGGCCCGATCTCGGAGGCGATCGGCGGGAACCTGGAGATCTCCGGGGTGCTGACCACCTCCCAGGGGGACTTCGAGGAGATCCTGGCCGGGGCCGACGTGATCGTCGAGCTGATGGGTGGGACCGACATCGCCCGTAACCATGTGCTGGCCGCCCTCCACGCCGGCAAGCCGGTGGTGACCGCCAACAAGCAGCTGCTCGCCCAGCACGGCGACGAGCTTTTCGCCGCCGCCGACGAGGCCGGGGTGCAGCTCCGCTTCGAGGCCGCGGTCGCCGCCGTGGTCCCGGTGATCCGGGTGGTTCAGGAAAGCTTCGGCACGGTCGAGTTCAGCAAGGTTTCCGGGATCGTCAACGGCACCACCAACTTCATCCTCTCCGAGATGGCGGCCACCGGCGCCTCCTACGAGGATGTACTGGCCCGGGCCCAGGAGCTCGGTTACGCCGAGGCCGACCCGACCGATGACGTGAACGGGGCCGACGCGGCCGCCAAGATGGCGATCCTCGCCCGGCTGGCCTTCCACACCCCGGTCCGGCTCGACCAGGTTGACTTCGAGGGGATCGAGTCGGTCCAGCCGGACGATCTCGCCTACGCCAAGGAGCTCGGTCTCTCGCTCAAGCTGCTGGGGGTGGCGGAACGGGTCGGTGACGGTGTGGTCGCGAGGGTGTTCCCCTGCTTCCTTTACGGCGATCATCCGCTGGCCCCGATCGAGGGGCCGTTCAACGCAGTTACGGTCGAGGCCCCGGAGATCAACGAGGTGACGATGTCCGGGCCGGGCGCCGGTGGCATCCAGACCGCCGCCGCGGTGCTCGGCGACCTCGTTTCGATCCTGATCGGCGACACCCCGATCCACCGGGCCACCCGTGATCTGCCGGTGCTTGAGGACGCGATCTCCTCCTTCTATCTCCACATGGAGGTGGCCGACGAACCCGGCGTGCTGGCCAATGTGGCCCAGGTCCTTGCCGACAGTGACGTCTCGGTCAAGAGCGTGGTCCAGCGCGGGATGGGCGACGACGCCCGTCTGGTCATGGTGATCCACGAGTGTCCCGAGTCCCGGTTCAAGCGGGCGGTCGCCGCGATCGCCGAACTCGGTTCGATGCGGGCCAAGCCCCGTTTTATCCGGGTGCTCGAGGAGGAGCACGCCTGATGCCGGTCCCGCTGATCGAGCGCTACCGGGCCGACCTGCCGCTGGAGCCGAACGATCCGGTGGTCAGCCTGAACGAGGGCTCGACCCCGCTGGTCGAGGCGCCCCGGCTTTCGGAACGGGTCGGGGCGAGGGTGTGGCTGAAGGTCGAGGGTGCGAACCCGACCGGTTCCTTCAAGGACCGCGGGATGACCGTCGCCGTCTCCCGCGCCGCCGGCCGCGGCGCCAAGGCGGTGATCTGCGCTTCGACCGGCAACACCGCCGCCTCGGCCGCCGCCTACGCGGTCCGGGCCGGCCTGACCGGTGCGGTGATCATCCCGGAGGGCAACATCGCGATGGGGAAGCTGGCCCAGTCGCTGATGCACGGCGCCCGGGTGGTGGCGATCGACGGCAACTTCGACGACGCCCTGACCGCGGTCCGGGATCTCTCCGAACGCCATCCGATCGAACTGGTCAATTCGGTCAACCCGTACCGGATCGAGGGTCAGAAGACCGCCGCCTTCGAGCTGATCGACGAACTCGGCGGCGCCCCGGATGCCCTGGCGATCCCGGTCGGCAACGCCGGCAACATCTCCGCCTACTGGAAGGGTTTCACCGAAAGGGGTACCGCCCCGATCTGTTACGGCTTCCAGGCGGCCGGTTCCGCCCCGCTGGTGGACGGCGCCCCGGTCGCCCACCCGAACACGATCGCGACCGCGATCCGGATCGGCAACCCGGCCCGCTGGGAGGAGGCGATGAACGCCTTCAACACCTCCCGCGGCAGGGTCGCGGCGGTAACCGATGAGCAGATCCTCGATGCATACCGCTGGCTGGCCGCCAACGAAGGGGTGTTCTGCGAACCGGCCTCGGCCGCCTCGGTCGCCGGCATCCTCACCCACGGCCTGCCGGTGGTGGAAGGCATGGAGAAGCCGGAAACGGTGGTCTGCGTACTCACCGGCCACGGCCTCAAGGATCCCGACACCGCCCTCGGCAAGGCCCCGCCGGTGATCAGGTGCGCCAACGAGATCGGCGCAATCGAGGAAGCAGTCTTCGGCTGATCCCGGAATCCGCGGGAAGAAGCAGAACCAGGCGGCCAGTCCGAAACCCCAAGTCGGGGAATCGGATCCGGATTTCCGTCATCCGCCCCGCGCCGGCTCAGCAGCGGTGATACTCGTAGGAGCCCGAGCCGTTCCTGAAGCCCCGAATTTCCAGGTCACGGACGACCCGCCTGGGCGCCTTGGCGTACCAGTAGGAGCACGGCTGAATCCCACCCCCGGTGATCCTCAGCATGTGCCAACGCCTGGCCTTCGGGCCACGCCGCCTCAGGAGCCCGGAATTGTCGAAGTTTGGTCCCGATGCCCGGGCCCAGGCAAACCGTCGATTCACGGTGGACACCTTGATCCCACCGAGCCAGTCGCAGCGGTATCCACTGACTTCCTGCTTGCGGCAGTCCTTCATCGTCGCACGCTTGATGAACTTCCGTTCGCGCTTGGTCGGCTTGCGCCAAGCGTCTGCCTGGGATGCAACCAGCAGGCCAAGCCCGAGGCTGCCCGACAGGATGATCGCGGCCACAAGAGCCAGATTCCGGTGATGTGTCATCGGCTGGTTCCTCATCTCGGTCTGGATCAGTCGATCACGAAGCCGAGCATGATCTGCCTGACTTTTGCGTGCCGGATCCGGAAGCTGGTCACGGTCTTGCCGATCGTCGCGGATCCGCCGCCGGCGACGATTGCGCAGGAGCCGTAGCTGCACCTGGCTCCTGGATACCGGCGCTTCAGCTTTCGCTTTGTGCTGCCGACCCGGATTCCCTTCCTGGTGTGAATCGATCGCCGGGTGGTGGTAATCGTGTTGATCCAGCCGGAATGGGAGAAAACATCGAGCTTGCGGTAACGGTCACGGCGCATGTACCCGGTGATCTCGTCCCGGACGTAACGCACGGACCGCGGGTTTCCCAGAATTCGGTGCAGGCGCTTCACCTTCATTCCCGGTTTCACCCCGGCCATCGAGTGATTGACGACCAGCAGGTTGCGGTTTGCGCTTGCCGTGGAGGTGGAAAAACCGATGGACCATGCCAGCAGTACCGCCAGAACCAGAGCCATCTTGCCGCCAGAAACCATCTCTCTCCCTTGACACATCCTTGTTGATCGGGCGGTCGGGAGTGTATCCCGCCGGGAGGCGGTTTGGAGAGGCCCTATCGCCGTAGTTTGTAGCCGGTCTGGAAGAGGCGGAGGTTGAGCAGGAAGAGTGCGGCGGTGGCGGCGGTGAGGACCAGCAGGGATAGTGCGACATCCACATCGGCGACCCCGAGGAAGCCGTAGCGGACCAGGGAGATCATGTAGTAGACCGGGTTGAACTGGGTCAGGGTCTGGTAGGGCTCGGGTAGCAGCGAGGCGGAGTAGAAGATGCCGCCGAGGAAGATCAGCGGCTGCAGGATGAAGGTCTGGGCGAAGGAGACGTCGTCGAACTGTTCGGCCCGGACCCCGATCAGCACGCCGAGTTGGGAGAAGAAGGCCCCGACCAGGAAGAGGGACGGGACCAGGATCAGTATGTGATCGACCGGGAGGTCGACCAGGATCGAGGCGACGATGAAGGTGATGATCACGATGATCAGGCCGCGCAGGAAGCCGCCGAGCGAGAAGGCCAGCAGCAGCTGGACCGGGGAGGCGGGGGAGGAGAGCTGATCGTCGATCGCCCCCTGGAACTTCTGCTGGAGGATCGAGGATGAGTTGTTGGAGAAGGCGTTCATCGCCCAGGCCATCATGATCAGGCCCGGGATCACGAACACGATGTAGTCGACCCCGTCCAGTTCCCCGACCCGGGAGCCGAGCGCCCCGCCGAAGATCGAGATGTAGAGGAAGGTTTCTAGCAGGGGGGCGCCGATCGTCTGGCCCTTGATCTTCATGAACCGGCTGACCTCCCGGCGGGTCAGGCTGAGCAGCCGAATCAGGGTGGGGGTCACGATTCTCCGATTCCGGCGGCGCGGGCCGCGAGACCCGACCGGGAGAGCTCCTCGCGACCGACCAGCTCCAGGTAGGCGTCCTCCAGCGACTCCACCCCGAACCGGTTCGACAGTTCGGCACTTGTGCCCTCTGCAACCAGTTCCCCCTGGTTGATGAAGGCGATCCGGCTGCAGAGCTGCTCGGCCTCCTCCAGGTAGTGGGTGGTCAGCAGAACGGTGGTCCCCGCCTCGTTGATCCTCTGGACGTAGTGCCAGAGTTCAAGCCTCAGTTCCACGTCGACCCCGGCGGTCGGCTCGTCGAGGATCAGGAGCCGAGGCCGGTGCATCAGCGCCCGGGCCAGGATCAGGCGCCGCTTCATACCCCCGGACAGCGTGCGGGTGCGCTCCTTGCGCTTGTCGGTCAGGGAGAAATCCTCCAGCAGCCGGTCCACCTGTTCGCGGCGGTCGGCGGCGTTCATCCCGAAATAGCCGCCGTGGAAGTCGAGGGTCTCCTCGACCGTGAGGAACCAGTCGATGTTCAGCTCCTGTGGGGCGAGACCGACCGCCTCCCGGGCCTCGCGGTAGTTCGAGACCGCATCGTGACCGAAGATCTCGATCTCGCCGGAGGTCGGCGAAGCGAGACCGGTCGAGCAGTGAATCAGGGTGGACTTGCCCGCCCCGTTGGGACCGAGCAGGCCGAAGAACTCACCCTCCGCGATCTCGAGGGAGACCCCGCGCAGGGCTTCGGTTCCGGTCGGATAACGCTTGAACAGGTCGGCCACCGCCAGGGCGGGGACGGAGCCGGAGGGGGAAGAGGGCATCGGGGCATCATCGCAAACCGAGGCCGCATCCTCCCGGAGCCGCATGCTCCCCGGGGGAGAGTTTCCGCGGTCGGAGACTTGAACCCCCATGGGCCGGATTGAAGATCACCTGCCAGCGAGCGTGGGGATGCCAGATCAGAAACGGAAGTGCCCTACAACGCGCCCTACAATGAACGGTATGCGCAAGACGAGCGTCTATCTGAACGACCGGCTGACCCGCAAGCTCGCCCGGCTCGCCCGGCAGGGTGGCTGTTCCCAGGCCGAAGTTCTGCGGGCTGCGATTGCCGCCTACGAACCCGGTTCGGCCCAGGACCGAGGGTTCGCGTTGGCCGCGGGTTTCGAGCGGATCGACGGTGATCCACGGCCAATCTCCGAGATCCCGGACCGGGAGCTAATGGAGGGTTTCGGCGATTGACGCTCCTGGTTGACGCTGCCCCGCTGGTCGCGCTGGCGGATGACAGTGAGCCAAGGCGAGGGCAGATACTGGACTGCCTGAGGCGCGAGGATGGTCCGCTGGTCATCCCCGCACCGATAACCGCGGAGGTCGACTACCTGCTCGGCCGACGCTTCGGAAGCCGGGCGCAGAGAGCCTTTCTCGCCGACCTCGCGGCCGGGAGGTTCATGGTCAGTGCCCTGGAGCCGGAGGAGTACATGACCGTCCTGACCCTGGAGGACCGGTACGCGGGGCTCGATCTGGGCCTGGCTGACTGCTCGCTGGTCATCCTGGCTGCCCGGTACGAGACGACGAGGCTCCTGACCTTCGACGAGCGGCAATTCCGCACCGTCGGTCCACTGCGTGGCGGCGAGACGTTCACGATCCTTCCCTCCGATCTGTGAAGCGGTCCGAACGAGGGGAGCGACCGGCGCCGCGTCCGGCAGGTAACTTTTCCCGGGTGACCGAGCGCCGTCGTGTCGTCCGTGTGCCTGCCTCGTCCGCCAATCTCGGCCCGGGCTACGACGTGATGGCCGCCGCCCTGGACGTCTGGCTGGAGCTGGAGGTGACCGAGACCGGGAATCTCGCGGTCGAATGCGACGGTCTCGACCTGCCGACCGGACGAGACAACCTGATCGTCAGGGCGTTCGAGACCCTGCACCCGGCCGACGGACTCAACTTCCGAATTCGAAGTGAAATTCCGCTGACCCGGGGCATGGGTTCCTCGGCGGCGGCGATCGTCGCCGGGCTGGTTGCCGCCGACCACATGTACGAGCTCGCCCTGGAACGGCAGGATCTGCTCGAACGGGCGACCGCGCTGGAGGGCCATCCGGACAACGTCGCCGCGGCCCTGGTCGGCGGATTCGTGGTCTGCAGCGGCGAGGGCGCCGATCTGGTTGCGACCCGGCTTGATCCGCCCGAGGGGCTGGAGGGGATCCTGGTGATCCCGAACGAGCCGGTTGCGACCTCGAAGGCCCGGGAGGCGATTCCGGCGGAGATTCCGATCGGTGATGCGGTCGCCAATGCGGCCAGCGCCGCCCACCTGATCCTCGGGCTCAGTCACGGTGATTACGACCTGCTCGCCCTCGGTCTCAGCGACCGGCTTCACCAGGACCGTCGGGCCCACCTGTTCCCGCGATCGATGGAGATTCTGCGTCAGGCAAGGGATTTCGGGGCGATCGGCGCGACCGTCTCGGGGGCCGGCCCGACCGTCCTGATCTGGTCCGGTTGGCAGGAAACCGGGAAGGTGATCGCCGCCCTCCGCGAGCGATGCGAAGGCTGGGCCGAGGTCAAGCGGGTCGGGTTCAGTCCCCTCGGGGCGGACGTCCCCGAACTCTGACCATGGACCTGCTCGTCCAGGTTGGCCTGATCGAGCTTGCGGTCGGCGGGCTGCTCGGCTGGGCCGTGGTGCTGCGAAAGGAGAGGCCCGACCTGCTTCAGCGGCTCGGACTCCAGCGCACCCGGGCGGTGCTCCAGGCCCACATCGACTACCTGCTGATGGGGCTGATCCTGATCGCGCTCGGAACGGTGATCGAAGATCCCCCGGCCGTTCTGGCCGGGCTGCTGATCTTCGGCACCGTCGTCAATCCGCTGCTTTTCTTCCCGGGGGCGATCAACCCGGCCAACGAGAAAAAGCTGCTCTTCCGGGCCATCGCCGGCCTCTCCTTCACCGCGATCTCGATCGCGCTGGTCTGGGCGGCGATCATCGGCCCTGCCTGAATCCGGGGGCCATCCCGAATCATGAGCATGAGATGCACATGCTAATATATGTGCATGTCGACCATGAAGCACCGGCTTCAGATCCTGCTGGATGAGGAGCGGCATGATCGCGTTCTTTCTGCGGCGCGGGAGCGTGGCGTTTCCGTGGCTACCGTTGTTCGGGACGCGATCGATAGTGGCGTTCCTCGCGCAGACCGTCGCCGGGCGGAGGCCGGACGGAGGATCCTCGAAGCGCCGGATATGGAAGTTCCCGATATGTCCGAGCTCCAGGCGGAGCTGGATCGGGCGCACGACCGGTTTTGATCGTCCTGGACACATCGGTGCTCGTCTACGCAAAGGGCGCGGACCATCCGCTCCGTGAGCCCTGTCGGGACCTGGTCCTGGGAATAACCGACGGGCTGGTCGCCGCGACAACCACGCCGGAAGTCATCCAGGAGTTCGTTCATGTGAGGGCGCGACGCGGGGAGCGGGAAGAGGCCGTGCTGCTCGGTCGGCACTACGCGGCTCTGCTCGCCCCTTTGATCACCGTGGATCAAGCGATCCTTGAGCATGGCCTCTCGATTTTTGATTCATGCCACTCAATCGGCTCGTTCGACTCGGTGCTCGCGGCGGTGGCAGCCAGATCCGGGCTGCGGGTCATTTCATCCGACCGTGACTTCAGCGAGGTGCCCGGGCTTGAAGTGATCTTTCCGGATCAAGCCGGTGTGGAGTCAGCGTTTCTTCGGGGTTAGTTCGCGGACCAGCTTTCGGGCCCTGCCGAGCTGGTCGTCGAACTCGAGGCGTTCCAGCACCTCGACCGTGAGAGTCGCGTAGTCGAGGCCCTTGCGCCGCTGGTAGTCGAAGATCGAAACCCCGGCCCGGGCTGACTCGGGATAGGCGATCGACCGCTTGATCACGGTGTCGAAAACCTTCCCGCCGAACTGTTCCCGGAGGATCTCCAGGGTGCGTCGGGCATGCTTGGTCCGCATGTCGGCGATGTTCAGCAGCACCCCGAGCAGCTCCAGCTCCGGGTTGAGGTTCTCCCGGGCGAGACCGATCACGTCCATTGCCTGCTCGGCGCCCTGCTCCGAGAAGTGCTCCGCCTCCGAGGAAAGAATCGCGTGGTCGGATGCGACCAGCGCGTTCACGGTGAGCAGCCCGAGGGTGGGCGGGCAGTCGATCAGGATCACGTCGTGATGCCGTTTCGGCTCCCGGAGTGCGTTTCTGAGGGTGAGTTCCCGGCCGATCTTCCCGGCCAGCATCAGCTCGGCCTCGGCCAGGCCGAGGTTGGCCGGGATCACCTGGCCGCCGTTTGGCCCGTCATGGGTGGCGTCGGCCGCCTTCTCCTGGCCGGCGAGGACCTCACCCAGGGCGGGAAAGGCGTCGGCCGGGATCTGGAAGTACTCGGAGAGGTTGCCCTGCGGGTCGGCGTCGATCACCAGCACGTCGAGACCGGAGCGGGAGAGCCCCTCTGCCAGCGAGCGGGTCAGAGTGGTCTTGCCGGTGCCGCCCTTCTGGGACAGGATCGCGATGGTCTCGGCCATGCCGGAACCCTATTTGAGACGGGAACGGACCGGACCCCCGATACAGCCGCCGTGGCGGGGCTGACCGCCCACTCATTGGCGGGTGCAGGGCCCCACCGATACGGGGTAGGCACCGGTCCGTGCGAGCGCTTACAATCGCGGGTGATGGGACCCGTTTACGCAGAAGTGGACATCGACGCTCCCCGGGAGAAGATTCAGGACTACCTGATGGAGTTCGCCACCCGCAGGGAGCTCTACGGGGACTCGGTCGAACAGTTCCGCCTGCTACGGATCAACTCGCGAGGTGTCGGCGCGGGCGCCCGCTTCCGCTTCAAGCGGGGGCGTGCCTGGATCGACTCGACCATCACCGCCGCCGATCCCGGCCGGATCTCGGAGCGTGGCGAGGCCGGCAAGTTCAACCGGACCCCGAGCGGGACGGAATGGGAGTTCGAGGAGACCCCGTCCGGGCTGACCCGGCTGCGGCTCAGCTACTGGACCGAACCAAGCGGCGGGGCCAGACATTTCGACCGGATGACCGGTCGCGCCGGCTGGCACACCCGTCGGCTCAAGCGTGCGGCGGCCCGGCTGCGGGATCTGATGGAGTCCGACGCCAGCCCGGTTACCGCTCCGGTCCGGGTGAACGGCGGCAAGCGCCACGAGGTCGGCGTCTTCTAGGTCCTCCGACCGGCAAGCGGAGAGCGCAGCGGCCGAATAGACTTCCCCGCCGATGGAGATGATCTCGAAAAGCAACCGGTTCCGGGGCCTTCTCGCGGCCCTCCTTCTCGTCCTTGTATCGGGCTTCGCGCTGTCCGCCTGCGGCTCCGAACATCACGAAGTGACCGGCATCGTCGAGGGTGAACCGGTCGCCCTCGGCCAGCTCGAGTACAACGTGCTCTTCACCCGGCCACTCAACCCGAACGACGTCGAGGATGCCGAGTACCTGGTCGGTCACAAGCCGGCTCCCCCCGGCAGCTCCTACATCGGCGTTTTCCTCAAGGTGAACAACCTCGACGAGAACAAGCCACAGACCATTCCCGACACCTTCACGATCCGGACCACCGCCGGCAAGGAGTACAGGAACCTGCCGACCGACACCGCCTACGCGCTCGAACCCGGTGCGACGATCCCGGGCGGCGACGGGCTGCCGGTGATCGACTCCACCCCCCAGGTGGGCCCGATCCAGGCCTCGATGCTGCTGTTCGAGATGGCCGATGAATCGATGGAGAACCGGCCGGTCGAACTGATCATCGAGGGCGAAGGTGGTCCCGCCACCGTCGAACTCGACCTCTGATCCGGTTCTCCGGGCCGGCCGGGCCGGCCAACTGATCGCGGGCGCCGGGGCGACGCTGGCCCTGCTCGGGCCGGTTGCCGACTGGCTGGCGGGGATCGGGGTCTTCACCCTGATTCTCGGTGTGATCGTGGCCGCCCCCGTTGCCTCGAACCCCGGGCCCTACCTGGACAACTGGTGGCCGACGATTGCGGTTGCGGGGCTGATCTGCCTGATCGGATTCGGCCTCGGTTTCGTGGTCGGTTGGCTCGGAGGGCTACTTCTGGTCGGGGGCGGGGTTACAGTGTTGGTAACGTTGTTTCTCGGCAGCCCGCCGAAGCCGATTGACTGAGTAGCGTCTTCCGGCAGTTTTCCTCGATTTCCCTCGTTCGCCACCCGCGTTCTTCGATGAGACTCAAGCTAACCATTTCACTCGTTTTCGCCCTGCTCGTTCCGGCTGCGCTGGCGGCTTCGGCCGCGACCGGTTCCCCGGAGGATCCATCGTCCGCCGAGGCCTCCTCGATCTCCCTTTCCCGCAGCCACCCGAACATCATCTACATCCTGACCGACGACCTGGACCGGCAGTCGTTCAACCCGGCGACGATGCCACGGACCTTCTCCTACCTGAAGGACCGGGGCACGACCTTCCGCAACAACGTGATCCCGATGCCGACCTGCTGCCCCAGCCGGGGGGCGTCGCTAAGCGGCCAGTACAACCACAACAACGACGTCCTCGCCAACGAACGCAAGTACGGCGGGGGTTACCCCGGCTACTACCGCACCCGCCGCAGCCAGGGAATCAGCCTCGGCTACAACCTGGGGTCATTCATGCAGAACGGCGGCTACCGGACCGCCTTGGTCGGCAAGTACATGAACGTGTACGGCGACGAGTGGATCCGCGGCAACCCGGACACGACCCCGGAGTACATTCCCGGCTGGAACAAGTGGTTCGTTCCGATCCAGAACCGCAGCCAGAAGTACTACAACTACAAGGTCAAGTTCAACGAGGCTCCCGCCGACTTTGAGCCGGTCGTCTCGCTCGATGCTCCGAAGCGGTTCACCACGGATGTGAAGGTGGATCCGGTCAACCGGGTCGCGATCTACTCGGCCCCGCCCTGCGACCGCCCGGGAGGCTGCTCCAAGGCCCTGCGCAAACGTCAGCGCCAGACCTTCTCCGAACGGATTTTCGTGAACCAGGTGATCAACTTTCTCGGCAGGTCCCGCAGCGGCTCGACTCCCGCGAAACCGTCGTTCGTCTGGTACGCGACCGACACCCCGCACGGTACCGGTGACAACACCTTCTACCGGCACAAGAAGAAGACCTGGGGTGGTCCGGAGTACTCGCCACTCGACCGAAACCGGTTTACCGACATGGCGCTGCCGAGGACCGGTGCCTTCAACGAGCCCGACGTCAGCGACAAACCTCCGTACATCCGTAACGCCCCGTCGTTCGACCGGGACACGCTCGACCGGATGCTCAAGCACAATCGGGCACGGTGGCGGTCCCTCTACTCGCTCGATCGCGAGCTCGGACGGCTCTACGACTATCTCGAGCGCAGCGGTCTGGCGGACCGCACGGTGATCGCGTTCACCTCCGACAACGGCTACATGGCCGGTCAGCACCGCCTGTCACACGGCAAGCAGGTCCCCTACCGGGAGTCCACCGAGTTCCCGATCATCTTCCGGGGACCTGGGATCGCCGCCGGCCGGACGGTGAACCGGCTTTCGGCCAACTTCGACCTGCCTCCGACTGTGCTTGGGCTGGCCAACCTGCCGAACTCGGTGGTGGCCGACCCTTCGAGCGGCAAACGGATGCCGTTCGACGGGGTGAACCTGAAGCCCTACATGACCGCCGGGACACCGGTGCCGTCCGCCCCGACCCGGAAGGCCGTGGTGCTGGAGTCGGTCTCCAACGACCTCCTCCACAAGGTGCAGCGGTTCCGGCCTTTCAAGGGCGTTCGGACCGACCGGTATGCCTTCATCCGGTACTACCGGCCGGGCACCGTGTTCGACTGTCCCGCCGGACTGCTCCAGAACTGTCTCACCGGCCGCGGTGAGCTCTACGACCTGGAGCGTGACCCCGATCAGAAGAACAACCTGATGCGGGAGATCGGTCAGTTTGGCGACAACCCCGGCTGGCGCGCGAGGAACCAGGGACTGCTGAATGCCCACTCGCGCCTCAAACAGACCCTGAATCGGCTGGAGTACTGCTCCGGTAGCGACTGTCTGAAGTAGCCCGGCTCAGGGGATGGCCGTCGAGAGGACGGAACTGGCGATCGGCGCCGCGACCGTGCCGCCGTCGCCGGGTGCGTCCACGATCAGCACACCGATCGCGTACTTCGGCTTGTCGGCGGGGGCGAATGCGGCAAACCAGGCGTCCTCGCTCTTGTCCGGTCCGCCCAACTCGGCGGTGCCGGTCTTGCCGGCGACCTGCCCTCCCGCGATCGCCCCGGCCGCGCCGGTTCCGGAGGTGACCACCGCGACCATCAGGTCCCCGACCTTCGCCGCCACCTTGCGGCTGGCGACCCTGGTTGGCTTGCGATCGGGCTGCAGTTCCGGTTCGAGGGTGATCGGGGTGGGTGAGGAAACCCCCCGGTTGCCGATCGCCTGAGCCACCGACGCCATCAGCAGCGGCGTTGCCTGGACCTTGCCCTGGCCGATCGCGCTGACCCCGACCTCGTTGTTGTACTCACCCGGCTGGGGAATCGTGGGGACCGGCGGGTCGACCAGCTCGGTCGCTTCCGGGTCGAACAGGGCCGGCGGGCTGTTGAAACCGAACTTCTCGGCGGTGGCGGTCATCTCCTCTTCGCCGATCTCCATGCCGAGCGGAGCGAAAACGGAGTTGCAGGACTTGGCGAACGACTCAACGAAGGTGCCGCCACAGACCTCGTTGTGGGCGTTGTTGATCAGTCTCCCGTCGGCGGCGCCGGCGGTCGCGTAGTCGAAGCTGTCGGTCATCTTGACCTTGCCGGTTTCCAGCCCGGCGGTGGCGGTCACGATCTTCATGGTCGAGCCCGGCGGCTGCAGCAGGGAGTAAGCCTGACCGGCGAGAGCGACCACGTAGCCCCTCCGCACATCGAGTACGGCAACCCCGCCCGAGCGGCCGGCGAGTGCGGTGACCGCGGCATTCTGGATGTCGGGGTTGATCGTGGTGCGAAGCGGCTTGCCGCGGCTCGGCTCGCCCTTCCCGAGAACCCGTCCCCTTCCTTCCTCCTCGGATCCGAACGGTTTGGCGAACAGGGTCCCGCCCGGAGTTCCGCCCAGCCTTTCGTTGAAAGCGAACTCGAGGCCGCTGGTCCCCACCGGGTCACCCGGGTCGTAGCCGAACGGAACCAGGTCGGCACTCACCTCCGGATCGGCCTGGCCGGTTACCCCGGTCACATCGATCATCGCGTCGCCGAGTGGATGTTCCCGGGCCTCGGCCGGTCCCTTGGCCATCGGCTGGCCACCCCTGGTCAGGATCGCGGTCCGGCCCGGCATCACCGTGTCACGGGTCAATTCCTCACCCAGCTTGAGTCCGGGGAAGAGCAGGCTGTTTTCCCAGGCGATTCCGTCCGAGCCGAAGCTGAAACGTAGTGGCTGTTTCACCGTGCCGAAAGCCCGGGTGTCGGCCGCGGCCGGCAGCCTGACCTCGGATTCATCACCTTCTGCATCCCCGTCCCCGGCCACCGAAGTCATCGTGGCGATGCCCTCCGACTTTTCGTATCGCTTGGTGAACCGGTCCAGCGGGATCGCCTCGCGGGACTTGGTCGAGAGCTTTTCGTGCATCGAGCTGTAGTCGTGTCTGGCCCAGGCCTCCAGGTAGCTTTCGGCGGCGTCGCGGTTGGGATGTCCGGGGCAGCCCTTGACCGCACCGGCGACGAACGAGACCAGCGCCAGGGCAACGAGCGGCAACGCCCGGGTCTTGAGGCGCTTCCGGCGATCCTGTCTGGTCGGAGTCCTTCCCACGTACCCCGGAAAAATACCGTGGTCTCCGGTGGATAGATTGGCCGGGTGACACCGCTCGACTGGGGCATCGCCGCCTTTCTCTTCCTCGTTTCCCTCTGGGGGTTCCGCCAGGGCTTCGTGGTGGGTGCCCTCGGACTGGCGGGTCTAGCCCTCGGCGCGGTGTTCGGATCACGCATGGCGCCGGTCCTGCTGGAGGGAGGTTCTTCCTCGCCGTACGCACCGCTCACCGCTCTGGTCGGGGCAATCCTGATCGGTTCCCTGGCCCTGGCGATCGGGATCGGGGTCGGCGAGCGGGTGCGTGATTCCGCCATGAACCACCCCTTCCTTCGAACCCTCGACGGGATCGGTGGGGCCCTGCTGATCGCCGGTGTGGCCCTGGGCCTGATCTGGGTCCTCGGGGTCGTCGCGATCTATCTGCCCGGGGCGAGCGGGGTCCGGCAGGACGTGCAGCGGTCATATCTGCTGGGTGGGATCAATCGGGTGATGCCTCCCTCGGGCCCTCTGCTGCGGGCACTCCATCGGATTGACCCGGTCCCGAAGATCGTTTCGTCACCGGGTCAGATCGCTCCGCCAGCCCGGGGGACAGAGGGCCTCCGGGCGGTACGCACCGCCGCGCGGTCGGTGGTCAAGGTCGCGGGCACCGCCTGCGGGATCGGTGTGATGGGCTCCGGCTGGTCGGTCGGGAACGGTGTGTTCGTCACCAACGCCCATGTGGTGGCGGGGGAGAGCGACACCACCGTTGAGACCTTTGACGGTCGTTCCGGACCGGTCACCGTGATCGCCTTCAACCCTCGCAACGACATCGCTGTTCTCCGGAGCACGGTTTCCCTGACCCCGCTGACGATGAGCGGATCGGTTCGAACCGGCTCGGCTGCCGCGGCCATCGGGTATCCCCTGGACGGCCCGCTCACCGTAACCCCGGCTCGCGCCGGAGAGACCCGCACCGTGGTCACCGGTGATGCCTACGGGCGCGGGCCGGTCGAGCGCGAGGTGCTCCCGCTCCGCGGTCGGGTTCGTCACGGAAACTCGGGCGGTCCGGCGGTCGACCGTCGCGGCCGGGTGATCGGCACCGTTTTCGCGGCGACGACCGATGGCCCGGCGGGTGGCCTGGCGGTGCCGAACCGGGTGTTGACACGGATTCTCCGCGGCGCGACCGCCCCGGTCTCGACCGGACCCTGTGCCCGCTGAACCGGGCGAGAGCGCGGGCTTGCTGCGCTAACCTCAAGGTGGTGAGCGGCGAAACCGGCAATCGCGTTGCGGCCAACGGCCGGGACGAAGACTCGGGCTTGAGCCAGGTCTGCCCCCGCTTTCACGCGGCGATCGAGTTGATCGGAAAGAGGTGGAGCGGGGCGATCATCTGGACCCTGAGAGATGGCGAGATGAGGTTCGCCGATCTCAAGCGGGCCGTGCCGGGCCTTTCCGACCGACTCCTTTCCCGACGGCTCAGGGAGCTGGAGTCGGCCGGGCTGGTCGAACGGCAGGTGGAGGACGGCAAGCCGGTCCGGGTCCTCTACACGCTGACCGAAAAGGGCCTCGGCCTGATGCCCGCGGTCCGGGCGGTGGAGGAATGGGCGACCGACTGGCAGGACACGCTTCACTGAGCGGACGGGGCGGTCCGGGATCTGCCGCGTCGTCCGGACTTGTCATGCTGAGGGGGTGGAGTCCGATCCCCGACACCAGCCTCTGGAGTCGGCCGAAGCCGACCGTCCGGCGCCGACCCCGGTCGGTGAGTACGCCCTTCAGCTGAAACGGGACCTCCAGGCGATGCCCCGGGTGACGATCACCGGGGAGTTGACCCGGGTCACCAACAACCCCAGGCACAAGCAGGTCTACTTCGAGTTGACCGATGATCGCGGCGGGGTCCCGGGGACGATCTGGCGGAACGTCTTCGAGAGTTGCGACCTGCCCGAAAACGCGTTCAAGGCCGGTGCGGAAGTGGTGGTGACCGGGCGACCCGACTACTACGAAGGCCGCAGGACCGCGTCACCCTCATTCAGCTTCCGGGCGACCGGGATCCGTCTCTCGGGTGAGGGCGACCTGCTCGCCCGTCTCGAGGTCCTGCGCAAACAGTTCGCCGCGGACGGCCTGTTGGACCGCCAGAAACTGCTGCCACGGCCGGCCCTGCCCCGACGGATCGGGGTGATCACCGCCGAAACGGGGGCCGCCAAGGACGACCTGCTGGCCGGACTTGAGCGGCGTGGCTGGGCCGGGGAGATCGTCTGGGGCTTCGCCCCGGTCCAGGATCGCAAGGCAGCCCCGACGATCACCAGGATCCTGAGCGACATGGCCGCCTTCGGCGAGGTCGAGGCGATCGTGGTCTGTCGTGGCGGCGGCAGCCTCACCGATCTCTGGGCGTTCTGTGACGAGACCCTCTGCCGCACGGTGGCACTGCTGGCGGTGCCGGTCGTTTCCGCGGTCGGCCACGAACGGGACGTGACTCTGCTTGACGATGTCGCGGCCGTGCGCTGTTCGACCCCGACCCACGCCGCGGACGGGGTGATCCGGATTGACTGCCGAGCCGAACGGGAGGCGCTGATCCGTCGCGCCGGCCGGGTCAGTCTGGCCGGTCCGGTCGCGGTCAGGAGCCGGGCGATCCCGCTGGAGGCTCTTGCTGCCGGTCCGGGTCGGGCTCTCCGCCAGGAGCGCAATCTGCTCAACCAGAAGACCAGGGAGATCGCGGCAGCGAGCCGACGCGGCCTCGTCCGGCGCGGCGACCGGCTGGCGGCAGAGCACGTAATGCGACTTGCCGCCGCTGCCGAACGCTTCAGCAGAACGATCATCACTTCGCAAGGCAAAAACGCGCAGCGGCCGGAACGAATCCGGGCTGGCGCGGCGAGACTGTTCGAGACCCGTGCCCGCACGCTCCAGTCTGAGCGGGTGGCGATCGATGCCCACGACCCGCAGCGAACCCTGGAACGCGGATACGCCCGGATCCTGGATCGTTCCGGGGAGCCGGTGGTTGACCCGGCTTCGGCCCGTCGAGCCGGGGATGTGAAGATCCGGTTCGCCAAGGGCGATGTGGAGGCCACGGTCGGTGCCCCGGGGAAGAGAAAGAGACATCGAAGCTCACGCGCCCCGACGGACCGGGAGAATGAGTTCAAGCAGATCACCCTGGAGGGAGTCGAGTCGGATGAGTGAGGAAACGGAAGCGGTTGGACAGGACCGGACCTACGAGCAGGCGGTCACCCGGCTCGACCAGATCATCAACCGGCTCGACTCGGGCAGTGCCGAACTGCGAGAGACCCTGGATCTCTGCGCCGAAGCCAAGGACCTGATCGAGTTCTGCGCCGTCGAGCTCAACGCCGTCGACAACAGCCTCAAGGAACTCCGCCTGGAGGATCTGGCCGCCTCCCTCAACTCTTCCTCCGAAGCTCAACCTGCCGACGCATCACCGGAAGCGCCAGCCACCGAAGAGGCACCGCCACCCACGGACGACGAAGTCCCCTTCTGAGCCCGCCCCGGCTCATTCAGCCCGCTGAGGCAGCCGCGATCCGAGGCCCCAGCAGTTCGCAGGCCCAGCACTCACCGCAGGGCTGGTGGAGTGCTTCCGGTCCGCCGAGATACCTGCCCCGGGCCACCTCCCCGACCAGTCGCTCGATCTGATCGGAGGCAGCCGCCAGACGGTCCCGGTCGTAGATGACCTCCACCGGACGATCGGGAGATTCCAGGAACACGTAAGCCGTGCCGACCGAATCCACCCTGCGGTCCCGGGCGATACCGAGCGCATAGAGATCGCGTTGAAGGGTGTACGTCTCCATCTTTTCTTCAGGGGATGAACCGTCGAGCCGATTGGTCTTGTAGTCGAGGACAAGCGGAGGGTCGGCGGAGGGAAGGGCCAGATCGATGTATCCACGAATCATCAGCTTCCCGAAGCGGAGCACCAGGTTCACCTCGGTCTGGCTGCGCTCACCCTTGATCCGTTGGCCCAGGGGTGACTCCAGGAATCCGTCCACCATCGCCCGGGCCCGGGCGAACGTGTCGCCGCTCTCGGGGTCGAATCCGGCGACTTTGAGTTCCCTGCTTACAGCCCCGTCAGTCGGACGGATCCACCTGCCGTTCGGCTTGGCCGAATTTTCGAGCATCCGGTGAACGGCCGACCCGAAAGCAGAGCCGTCGTGGTCAACCGGCAGTTCGCGATCTTCCGGGTCCAGCGGTTCGGTTGAAGGGCGGTGGATCCCGTCGGAACCACCGTTCCCGCGGACCCGCCCCCGGGGTTGGCCCGGAGCTGGCTGTGGGTCGCGGAGTTTCAGCACCCGTCGGGCGAAAAACCGGGCGGGACAGTCCGCGAACTCACCAAGAGCCGAGTACGAGAGCGGCACGTCGGGCAGGGACGGCAAATCCGGCCTCGCGAGCGGAGGGATCCTGTCCGGCTCAGTGGATGGGTCGGTGGTTGCCAGGGCGAACTCCCGGGCAAGTTCAAGGCCCCGTTCCGTCGAGGCACGGTTGAACTCGACCCGGATTTCACTTTCCGCCGGGACAATCCCTGCTTCCGGCAACGTCCCGGGGGCCGGGATCGGCAGCGGCTCGGGCTCGTCGGCACCAAGTTCGAACGCCGCAGCCAGACGGGCCAGATGGGAACTCGTTGCGGAAATCGAAGGGACTTCGCCCAGCGGGATCGTGCCGCTGAGCAGCAGTCTTCGCTCGGCCCTGGTCAGAGCCACGTGAAGCAGACGCAGCTCCTCATCGGCCGATGCCTCGTTGCTTGCCTGGCTGAGTTGCCCCCAATCGAAAAGCTTCAGGGTGTCGTCACTGCCCGGCACTGGTGCGTTGATGCCGACCGTCAGTTTCTTCCGGTCTCCGGGATCGCGGCCCACCCAGATCGCCGATTCGGTATCCGTCCGGCGCGGCCGCCCCATGTCGGCTAGGCAGACCATGCCGAACTCGAGCCCCTTCGACTTGTGGATGGTCATCAGCCGGACCGCCCCGGGCGAATCGTCGTCCACCGAGTCCTCGTCCGTCGATTCATCCTGGGTGGAGACCGCGGCCTCCGAGTCGAGTCGTTTCGAGAGGTCGATCCAGTCGACCAGTCCCCGCAGATCGCGGCCGTTTTCCGTCTCGAACCCGGCCGCCAGGGAGGCCACCCGGCGGATGTTCACCAGGCCGGCCCCCGAAGGGTCGCGCAGCAGAGAGACCAGGTCGTAGCCGGTCCTCGTCACCGCGGCCTCGACCAGCTCGCCGAGCGGCATCAGGCCGGCCCGGTGCCTGAGGTCGTTGATCACGGCCACGGTCACCTCCGTTCTTGTCCGGTCGGACTCGGCGAGCTCCACACCGACCGCGGCGGGGTCTTGCACCACGTTCCAGAGCGGCAGCCGTGACCAGCGTCCCGTTCCATCTGCCGCCGCTTCCCGGCCCAGATCCCGGGCCTCGTCCCGGTCGGTGCGACGGGCTGCCGCGAGCTTCCAGAGCGCGCTGCTACTGAGGCCGCAGGCCGGACCCGCCAGCAGCCCGAGCAGAGAATCATCATCGAGCGGGTTGGCCAGAGCCGCCAGCAGCCCCCGCAGGTCGACCCCTTCACGCGTGTCCCAGAAGCCGGTGCCGCCCGCCACATGAGCGGGGATCCCGACCTGGCGCAGGGCCTGCTCGAAGATCCACATACGGGACTTGCCCCGGAATAGGATCGCGATCTGGCCTGGCCGGAACTCCTTGCGCTCAACCGTTTCCCGAATCCGGTGAGCCAGGGCCAGCGCCTCGGCTTCATGCTGGCCGGCGCCCTTCGGGCGGTCGGAAGCGCCGTCCGCGGAGGCCTCCGGCAGCGGTGAGAGACCACCGAGATCGAACTCCGACCACGCCCCCGCCTCGTTGATGATCAACTCGACCTCGTCGCCCCTTTCCGGACCGCGGTCTTTCCCGTTTACCAGTTCCTGGAAATGGTGGGAAACCGGTTCCTGGCCGCCGCCGGTGACCCGTCGGCCGATCTCGTTGACCGCCCCGATGATCGGCCCGCCCGAACGGAAGTTCGCGGAGAGGGAGAGGACAGCGTCGGGGTCGCTGCGGCACAGCTCGTCGCGGCGGTCCTGGAAGAGCTGGATGTCGGCATGGCGGAACCCGTAGATCGCCTGCATCTCGTCACCGACCGTGAACAGGGTCGTGCCCTCTCCCCGCAGGGTTTCGATCAACTCCACCTGGAGCGGATTCGTGTCCTGGAACTCGTCAACCATGATTTCCGCAAACTGCTGCTTATAGATCCCGGCGATCGCCGGGTGACGCTTCAGCAGATCGAGGGTCATCAACTGGAGATCCTCGAAATCGAGGGCGCCAGCCAGGTTCTTCCGGCGGGTGAGTTCGGCTCCGTATGCGACCAGCAGCTCGTTCAGGACGGTGTACGTTTCCGCTCCGAAGGCCGATTCGGCGACCCTGGCGATCAGGCGGTCGAGATCGGCTTGGAGGTCGCTGACCGACTTCGGCAGACCCTCCGGGCAGAGCGAGTTCACCTCCTCCCAGGTCGGATCCCGGTCCGGCGGGAAGGCGGCGATGCCGTCGATGATTCCCTTGATCCTGTCCTTGGTCGTTTGACGGATGCGTGGAGTTGACTCCGCCGCCACCGCCGCCTCGGAAACCCCGATCGCGAGCGTCCGGGGGTCCGGCCGATTCTCCGGCAGGGGCGGCAGGGCCGGCTCGGTGGAACCGAAAGAGCGCAGCTTCTCCCAGACGTTCTCGATGCCCGGCCTGAGGACGTACGGGGAGAACCGCGAGATCACATCGAGGCGTTCGGGGCTGTCGGTGATCGTCGCCAGTGCCGCCTCCCAGGACTCGTCCTTCAACCGCTCAGACTGGACCTCGTCGAGGACCCTGAACGTCGGGTCGACGTCGGCGGCGATCGGATGGGCCCGCAGAATCCGGGCACAGATCGAGTGGAAGGTCCCGACCCAGGCGGAACTAATCGAGAGCTTCCGTTCTGAGCCGGCCGAGACTTTCCGGATCCGGCTTCGCAGCTCGTTCGCCGCCTTCTCGGTAAAGGTGAAAACGAGTATGTGGGACGGCTCAAGGCCGTTGGCGATCAGGCGGGCGTAACGGGCGGTCGTGGTCTTGGTTTTGCCGGTTCCGGCCCCGGCCACGACCAGGATGTTGGGCCGGTCGCATTCAACCGCCGTCCTCTGGTCGTCGGTCAGGTCTGGGGGGGTCATCCGTCGCCTTCCGGGTTGTCGCTCTCGGGGCGCCAGTCGGGGACGGCAGGGTGGTGAAAGTGGTCGGGGCAGGTGAGCGGGTCGTGGGCGATCAGGCCGGATCTGATTTCCGCGACGGCTTGGTCGGCCAGCCCGGTCGCCTCGGCGATCGCATCCTCCAGATCGGTCTTGTCCTTTCCTACCGTTCGGATTCCGGCGATCTCGCCGAAGTCTTCCTCTTCGATCGGTCCCCGGGGCTGGCGTTTGCCGTTGCAGACGGGCAGGTACAGCCCGGCGAGCGGATCGATCTTCCAGAGTTCCCTGACGGCTTTCAGGTAGAGCTGAAGCTGGAGCCGCCGACCGCTCACAATCTTCTTCCAGGTCTTGACCGAGCCGTTGCCGGTCTTGTAATCGATCACGACACCCCGTCCGTCGGGGGTTGTGTCAACCCGGTCGATGGTCCCGACCAACTGCCAGTCCTCGAACTGAAGTGCCTCCTCCCTTGAGCCCTCCCTGCCAAAGGACGCTTCGAGAAGTTTCGGGACGAGCGGAGACTCAAACCCGGCCTCAAGCCGGATCTGGGTGCTTATGTCAGCGACCGCCCGCCTCAGCATCACCTCGCTTGAAGCACTACGCCGCTCCTCGGTCAGGCCCGCCGCCTCGGCAGCTTCCGCGACCGCCGGGGCGACCGCGGACAGCCACTGATCCAGACTGTCTTCCCGCGGCCTCTGTCCCGGCCTGCCCGAGTAGATCGTCTGAAGAGCCTGGTGGACGATGTTCCCGCGGGCCAAAGCCTCGGGTTCCGGACCAAACCGCTGGAGGCCCAGCTCCCGTTCGATGAACCAGCGGTAGGGGCAGCCGGTGAAGGATTCAAGTCCGGTGGGGCTGAACGTATTCCGGCCACGCAGCTTCTCAAGGACCTCGGGATCATTCAGATCGGAAAGCGCCCGGGTCTGCTCGTCGATGATCCCCGCATCGGCTATCTGTGCCACCGCATCTTTGACCGGTAGCTCAGGCAGCCCGGCGTCGGGGGCGACTCCGACCGCAGCCTGTGCTGTGAGGCTCCGGGTCAACTCGTGTTTGCTCGGAGCCACGGCAGGGGGAAAGATGATGTCCGAGCTCACCCGGCGGATCACGGTCAGACCCGGATGCCTCCGGCCCTCTTCATCGCTTTCGATCTCTTCGGGAGACCTGAAGAGATCGGTCACCGCCTGGATCAGGGGCGACGGATGTTCCGGGGAGCCGTTGTCATCGGCGATCCGGCAGGAGATACAGAGCCCCTCGGTCGGCACACTCAGACAGGAATGAAACAGATACCGCTCCTGGTCTTCAGGGGGGTTGGGGTCTTCCATCCCGATCGCGCCCCGGACTCCCTTGTTCAGGAACGGCCCGTCGGACCTGTCGCTCGCGCCGGGGTCACGCTCCTGTAGAGACACCATGAACAGCCGTCTCACCCGCTTGGCCCGGAGGCTGTACGGGCTGGCGATGCGAACGGTGTTGCCGGCCGGGACGGCCCAGGTGGAGACCGTCCCGGAGGTCAGCGCATCGAGGATGTGACCCCGGCCGAGCCGTTCGCCGTGGATCGTCTGAAGTTCCTCCACCGCCTGGTGAATCGCGGTCGTCATCTGGGTTTCGGTGGCGACGTCGGGTCCGGGCAGATCGGGATCGGTGCTGCCGAGCAGCGAAGCCACGACCGTCTCGAGCAGATCGAGCACCGCCTGCCCCGGATCGTGACCGCGGGCGGCCTCCAGAAACGGTACCCGGTTACCGCAAACCCGCCGGAAGATTTCTGCGGCCTCACGGGCGTCCGTAACGCTCGCCCGGACGCATCTGAGCTCGGTTCGGTCGACCATTCCGGGGTCGGTCCCGACCGGTCCCCGGAGGAAGCGCAGCAGATCCTCGGTGCGGCCGGAGGGGCCGGCGGCCCGCAGCAGGGCGATCACCGTCTGTCCGACCGCTGTTCCGGTTGCCGCGGTCTCACACTCAAGCGTGGAGGCGATCCCGTACTCCCTCAGTACATCGTGGAACACCCGGCCGTTGACGGCCGGGGAGTTCACCGCGATCGCAATCTCGTCAGGGGTGACGCCGGTGGAAACCAGCCGCGCGATTTCCGCACCGACCGCTTCCGCCTCGCCCCGGGTGCCGGACGCCTCGATCAGGGTGAGCGACCGGTCGGGGGAAAGGGGAGTCGCATCCGGCAGCCGACGCAGGAAACGACGCTCGATCTCGTTCAGGAGGGGTTCGCGACCCGCCTCGCGACCATCAAGGCGATCTCGAGGCTGGTTCGCATCGCCATGCTCAGGCAGTCGGGAAAGGAGCAGGTCGGTCACCGCCATCGCGGGGCTGTCGTCCTCGTGAGTGATCGCGATAGTGACTGTGGTCTCCTTCGCCAGTCGGACAAGCAACTCCAACTGAACCTCGGTCAGATCATCGAATCCGGCCAGGAACACCGGTCGGCCCTGCCAGTGATCGAGAGCGGAGACGGAGGCTTCGGCCGCAAGAGCCGCCTCATCCTTCAAGCCGAGTTCGGCCAGGGAGGAGGTGTAGGCGGCAAACATCTCGCCGATGCGTTCCAGCACGGACCCGTCGGGGCTGGCCGGGCCGTCCTCTTCCGGACTGTCAGCGGAATCCACGGAATCCGCCTGGACCCTGAAGGCGTCCGGGAAGATCCGGCCTGCTCGCAGGTCATCGAAAGCCCTGAGCGCCGCATCGATCAGTCCGGGTTGCCGCTCCAGACGATTGGCGATCGCGGGCCATCCCCTTCGGATCGACTCGGCTGCCAGCGCCCGGCGGCGCAGCGGTCCGGCGATTCCGGTTCTCTCGAGCGGGTCGCGTCCAAGGATGGCACCGATCAGATCCTTGAAATGCATGACCCTGCCTCCGAGCAAGGCACCCTGGTCTCCCCGGGTGAGCCGCTCCTCCCAGGTAAAGATGTCATCCGTGGAGGGAACCACCAGAACTGGGTCCTTGCCCTCACGCAGGCGATCCATGTAGAGCTGTCGAACCTGTTCGGTTCGGCCTGAATTCGGGGGTCCTTTGATGATGGTCAGCGGCACGGGATGAACTCTAGGGTCCGCTTCGGCGGAGCGAATCTGACGAAACCCCGCTGTTCATCCGCAAAATGCGGGTTTTTGATGCTCCTTTTGGCGTCCTGCGGCGGCTCTATCTTGGCTGTTGACAAAGCCCCGATCCGAAGGGACGGCATTTCCCCAATGTCACTCTGTTTCGTCGACCCGGCCGATGCGATTCATGTGATTTCCGATTCGATCGGCCGTGAGGCCCGTCGTCAGCTGCTCGCCGAGGCGCTGCGTGCATGGGTGGACGAGATCCCGGAGGAGGAGCTTGAGACCCAGTACGCCCGGGCCCTGTCCGATCTCGATCAGGACGATCTGTCGCTGCTGGCGGCCTGGCACGGCTCGCTCGATCTCGGGCAGCCGCTCCCCAACCGGGACTTCCTGATGGGCGCTTTCTCCTCCCTGGGAGAGAACCGTCGGGAGGCCCTGAAACTGGCCGCCGGTTTCCGCGGCGAGGAGGTGCTCGAGGACGGCCTGACCGAGGATCTCGCCCTGGAGACCGTGCTCGGCTGGCTGTCGCCGAACCGGCTGATGGACCTCGCCGACGAGGCGATCGAGCTTTACATCTGGGACAGGGCCGGCTCCGACAATTAGCGGGCGGTCCGCAGGAACCACCAGCCGCCCGCTGGCTTCGTCGACGGCCGGAAATCACAGCTCACTTACACACGTAATATCGCGGTAATTTCCGGCCTTTACTTCTTGCCAGCGGACGGCTGGAGGCCCCTGCGAACCACCCGCCCGTTGACCGGTCGCTGGGGAAATCACCGGAGTAGCGGCGTCTGCGGCGTCATCGGCCTCGCGGGTTCTCTCACGCACCGAAGTACGTTCGCTGCTCCCGTTCGGTCGATTCCTTGCATCCATCCGCGCAGGAGGTCCCTGCGGACCGCCCGCCTTTTGGGAAGAGCCACGGGGAGATAAATGCCCTACCCGCGCCCCGCGTTCGGTGGATTCCTGGCCAGGCGAACGGCTGGACGGCCCCGGATAACTTCGAACCTCCTGCCACCCGTTCCGCCCCAATCGCCGGTGCTGCCGATCCGAGTCCGATCAGGTCCCTGATCGCCAGCACCGCCGATTGGGGCTCCATCTGCCTCACGCGAGACGCTCACGGACCAAAGACCTGCCCGCGCCTGTCCCCCGTGAACCGTTCTGGAGCCGGTTTGGGCGGTATGGCCGCCACTATCGGCTCCAGAACGGGTGGGACTCGTGGGGTTGTGTTCTGGAGCCGGTTTGGGCGGTATGGCCGCCACAATCGGCTCCAGAACGGGTGGGGGTCTCGGGGTGGGACCGGCCTAGGGCCATGCCTCCTAGCGGCCTCCGCCGTGCTGCTCCAGCAGGTTGTGAACCTCGCGGCGGGCCTGGGCGGTTTCGCGGAAGTGGACTGCATGGATCCCGAGCTCGGCTGCTGCCGCACAGTTGATCTCCATGTCGTCGATGAAGATGCAGTTCTCCGGAGCCAGTCCGACCCGGCCGAGCGTCAGCTCGTAGATCCGGGGATCGGGTTTGCGCAGGCCGACGAAGGCGGAATCGACCACCGTCTCGAACAGGTCGTCGACCGGCAGCATCGAGCGCCAGGTGGCTTCCCACTCGCGCACGTTGTTGGTGAGCATCGCGGCGCGAAAACCACGTCGCCTCACCTCCCGGATCAGGTCGATCATCTCCGGGTTCGGATCGAGCGCCTCGAACAGCCGTTCACCGAACGAGTCGATGTCCGGCCGACGTCCGATCAGCGGCTCGATCGCGTCGGCCAGCCGACCCTGGAACTCGGCCTCGGTGATCCGCCCGCACTCGAGTTCGAACAGCGGGTTCTCGCCGGACTGTTCGGCCGCGGCCGCGAGCCCCTTGCCGAAGGTTCGGAGCGGGATTCCGGCCCCGTCCTGAACGGCGGCGAAGGCATCGGTCAGCGGGGAGGTCAGGACCCCGCCGAAGTCGGAGATCACCATCTGGATGAAGGGTCCCTGATCGGGCTGGCTCAACTGTCTGTCTCCTCACTTGTCCGGGGTCGGGTCAGTTCATATCTTCCGGTCCCGGCGTGACCGTCCAGGGACCAGCGAAACAGGGCGGTGTTCACCGTGGCGTCGGGGAGCCGGGCGGTGCAGCCGGCGACCGAGTGCCCGGCACCGTGCAGGGCGGCGACCTGTTCGCTGGCAGGCCAGAGCTCCAGGGTTGCCCGCTGCTGCCGTCCCGCTTCATCGGACTGGGTGGAGACCAGGGCCCGCTCGAACTCCAGGTAGCCACCGGGATGGCTGATCGCTGCCACCGCTTCCTCCTCGCCGTGGCACCAGCTTGCCTCCGGCCCGGCGGTGGCGACACAGAGCAGACCGCCTTCGTCGAGGATCACGGTCAGATCACGCCGGAGTGAATCGGACGAAGGCGGGCGCTTCACCGAGTGGATGACCCCGGTACCGCCGATCCGGTGCTCGTCGCCCCGGTCGGTGAGGGTCCCGCGGACCTCGGCCCGGCAGGATTCGCGCTCGCCGGTCAGGTTTCCGCTGAACCGGATCGGCTCGCCGACCGATTCAAGTCCGACCTCGAGCTCACCGCGTTCAGTGTCGAGCGAGAGGGACGTTCCGGCGGTGAATGAGGAGAGTCCGCCGGCCGGGATCGGTGATGCCGCGATCACCTCGCCGTCCAGGATCACCGCACCGTTGCCGCCGGCGGTGAGGCTCAGGAAGAGTCCCGATCCGGGATCCAGGACCTCGACCGAGCCGACCTCGGGCCGGTCCGGGGCCCGGTCGTCCGGACCGGAGTCAGGCATCGTTTCGGTCGTCTGGCTTGTCCCGTCGGCCGTCATCCTGCCCGGAGGGTAGTCGGCGCACGTAATCACCATCGGATCCGGGGCTGGTGGTCACGTCGACGACTTCGCCTTCGATGTCGTAATCCGGTCCCCGGGTCCGGTAGTAACGGTCGCGAGTCACTCGCCATGCCGTGGTCGAGGCGCGAAAGCGGGAAGCGAACAGCCAGAAGAGCACGATCCGGACCAGGAAGCGAGTGGGTGGCAGCAGGACCAGGATCCCGACGAAGCTGGTGAGGAAACCGGGAATGATCAGCAGGAATGCACCGGCGGTGATCATCACCCCGTCGAACGCTTCCCGGGCCGGCGGCTTGCGTGACCTGACCGCACCGCGCAGCCGCTCCCAGTGGACCCGTCCCCGATGGCGCAGAATGAGCATTCCCGCCACCGCGGACAGAAACAGGAGGAAAAGCATCCAGAAGAACCCGAGCCAGCGGGCCACTTCGATCATGAGGTAGATCTCGGCGATCGGCCAGACGATCAGGAGGGCAAGGATGATCACGAATGCCATCGCCCCGGAAAGACTACGCAAGTCGGCGCGGCGGCCCCTGCCGTGCGGTCTCGCGGACTGTCTCCGCGGCTCGCCGGACGGCTGACCCTGGCCTGGCTCGCCCAATCCGCCCGGCCAGCTAGGATTTAGCCATGGCTACGGAACAGGCGACCATGCCGAGCGAAGAGGAAGTGTACGAGGCCCTCGAAGATGTGATCGACCCCGAGCTCGGGCTCGACTTCGTTTCCCTTGGCCTCGTTTACGACGTCGAGATCGAGGCGCCCGATGTGTACGTAACCTTCACCCTGACCACGCCGGCCTGCCCGATCGGACCCCAGGTGTCGGTTCAGATGAAGGAGTTCGTGAGCGCCTTGGACGGAGTCCGCGACGTCTACCCGAAAATGATCTTCGACCCGCCCTGGTCACCGGAGATGATGACCGAAGACGCCAAGTTCGCGCTCGGTTTCTAGCTCTTCTTTGCGGGGGTCCGGGCGGCCCCGTTGGAGCTGCCCCTCCCGCCCGAGGCCTTCTTTGCCGGGGCCTTCCTGCCCCCGGTCCCGGTGGACCTGCCCGCGGCAGGTTTCTTCTTTTTGGCCGGGGTGATCGAGCTCTCGATCTCATTTGCCGCATCCAGCAGCTCCGCCAGTGACTCATCCATTCCCCGGCGAACCACGCCGATGTCCGGCATCGCGTCGAAATCGCCGATCAGGCCGATGTTGACCGTGCCGGAATAGCTCATGATCCCGATCGCGAGACCGTGGTTTTCGGCGAGGAAGGCGACCGGGATCGACTGGCTCAACCGGCGGCCAAGGATGTAGAGCGGCATCTGTGGTCCGGGAACATTGGTGACCAGCAGGTTGAAGAGGCGGGTGGAAAAGGTGAGGCGGGCGGCCTGGGCCAGCAGGGTCGGGGGAGCGAAGTCGTTGAGCCGCGCGATCACTTCCGCGCCGAGCGCCTGCTTTGACTGTTTGAGGCCGTCCATCGCGGAGCTGACGATCTCCAGGCGAGCGACCGGGTCGGGCTCATAGACCGGTAGCGGCGCCCGCATGGTGGTGAGCTTGTTTCCGAGATGGCCGTGCTCGTCCTTGGTGCGGACCGACACCGGGACCATCGCCCGCATCTCAAGTCCGTTGGTCTCAACCCCGCGCTGGAGCAACCACCTGCGGACCGAACCCGCGGCCACGGCCAGCACCACATCGTTGACCGTGGTGCCGAATACGTTCTTGATCCGGCGGAAGTCATCCAGGCTGGCCGAGGTCCAGGTGATTCGGCGGTGGGGGCCGATCGGCACGTTCATCGGCCCTTCGGGGGCTGCATCGGCGAAGGCCCGCGCGACCTCGGCCAGGCCTTCGGCGCTCTCGCCCACCCGCTCGGCCAGCGAAGACGGCTGGCGCAGGGCGGAAAGGGCCTTCTCCCCGAGCCGGACCGGTTCGCTGACCAGCTCCCGGGCGCCCCGGCCGAGCAGGCTGATCCCGGTCGGCAGCGGGTCCGGTTTCCACTCCACTTCGGGAACGATCGGGTCGGCGTCGGGCGCCAGATCGAAGATCACGGTGCCGATGTCGACTCCGGAGATTCCGTCGATCATCGCGTGATGACTCTTGATCACGATCGCGAAACGGTCGCCCTCGAGATCCTCGACCAGAGTCATCTCCCAGAGCGGTTTGGCCCGGTCGAGCGACTGCGAGAAGAGTCGTGAGGTGAGGATCTTGAGCTCCCGCTCCATGCCGGGGGAGGGCAGGGCGGTGTGGCGAAGGTGATAGTTGAGGTTGAAGTCCGGATCGTCGGCCCAGAGCGGTCGACCGGTGCTGAACGGGGGATGAACCAGCTTCTGCCGGTAGCGGGGAACCAGGTCGAGCCGGGAGCTGATGTGGGCCTTGAACTCGTCGTAGGTAGGCGGCTCGCCCTCGAAGATCATCACCGCACCGATGTGCATGTGCGAGTTCTGATTTTCGTTGCTCAGAAACTGCGCGTCGATCGCGGTCAGTCGGTCAAGATGGTCTGTCGGCGATTCCATTCATCTCCCTCGGGGTGAGGTCGAACACTACTCCGGTACCCTTGGCTTATGTCTTTGAGCGAAAATTCCGGTCCGAGCCGGGTCATTCTCGCCGCGCCGCGAGGTTACTGCGCCGGGGTCGACCGGGCCGTCCAGACCGTTGAACGGGCCCTCGATCAGCACGGAGCACCGGTATACGTCCGCAAGGAAATCGTCCACAACAAGCATGTGGTCGAGCAGCTCACCGAGCGGGGCGCGATCTTCGTCGATCAGGAGACCGAGGTCCCCGAGGGCGAGATCGTTGTTTTCAGCGCCCACGGTGTCGCCCCGGCGGTTCATGAGCGGGCCGCCGAACGCAGCCTCCGGACGATCGACGCAACCTGCCCACTGGTGACCAAGGTCCACGTCGAGGCCCGCAAGTTCGCGGCTCAGGGCTACACGATCATCATGGTCGGACACGAGGGGCATGAAGAGGTGGAAGGAACCATGGGGGAAGCACCGGAAGGTTCGGTCATTCTGGTCCAGACGGTGGAGGAAGCCGACCGGCTTGAACTGGACGATCCCGACCACGTCGCCCTGATCACCCAGACCACGCTTTCGGTCGACGAAACCCAGGTGATCATCGCCCGGCTGAGGGAGCGGTTCCCTGCAATCACCACCGGCAAGACCCAGGACATCTGTTACGCCACCACCAACCGTCAGGGTGCAGTCAAGGAACTCGCCACCCAGTGTGACCTGGTGCTGGTGATCGGCTCCACCAACTCCTCCAACTCGAACCGGCTGGTCGAGGTCGCCCGGGATCACGGGGCGGACTCGCACCTGATCGACAATCACACCCAGGTCCGGGAGGAGTGGCTTGAGGGTGTGGAGACCGTCGGAATCACCTCCGGAGCGTCCGCCCCGGAAGAGCTGGTCCAGAATCTGGTCGAACTGTTCCGTGAACGCGGGGCGGAAGACGTCTCCGAACTGAGGACCGTGGACGAGTCGGTTCGGTTCATGCTTCCGAAGGAGATCCGCAAGGGCCTCCCGGTCGCCGAGCCGGCCTAGCGCCTTGTGAAGCCGGGACCCGGGTCCCGGTGGCCATTCGGGACCGGCCTCAGCCGGTTCGCGGCGCGAAGCTGACCGACCAGATCTCGGATTCACCTTCGAGGTCGATCGAGATCCGGTGCGGACCGGTGGTTTCGCGGTCGATCAGGTCGTAGAGGCCGGGACCATCGATCGCCACCGGGGTGAGCTTCTCGCCATCAAGGGACGGGATCAGGCTGCCCCGGCCGGCCGCGGTTACATGGACCGAGGCGTAGCCCGCATCCTCGTACTCGATATCGAATCCGTCGCCGTCGGCCCGGGTGAAGGGCTCCCCGTCACCGGGAATCAGCTCCTCCCCCGGCGGGATTACCTCGACGCCAGTCGCGTCGGTCGGCCGGAGCGGATCGGTCAGCGCAGGCAGCTCCGGAAGTCCGTCGGGCAGACCCTCCGGCATCTCCCGGCCTGCCCGTGGTGCTGCCTTGCCTGCCGCCACAAGCGCGTCCTGGATAGCGGACTCGGTGCCCTCGTACTCCCCTTCACCGAAATGGAACCAGCGCAGAAGTCCACCCCGGCTCCAGAGGAAGAGGCTCGGCCAGCCTTCGAACCCGTAGCTGGCCTGAAGGATCCGGTCGCGATCGATGACCACCGGAAAGTCGACGGCGAGCCGCCCGAGTCCGGCCGCCACCGCTTCGGAGTCCGCGCCAAACGGGAAGCGGGGCACCTGGACCCCGATGGTTCGCAGACCGAACGGTTCGTACCGGCGCTGCCACTCGAGCAGATAGGGCAGGGTCCTCACGCTGTTCAGCTGGCTGAAATCGAACATGTGGACCAGCACCGGACCCTTGGCGGTCAGCACGGTCATCTTGCCCGGGTCCTTGCCGATCCATTCCGCCTCGGGCGGCAGATCGGGGACCGCTATGTCAGGTGTGGGAGGGAGGATGGGGCGGATTCTACGGGCCCGCCACGGCCCCTGACGGTCGATATAGTCGGCATCCCGTGCCGGATCTACTTCTAGCTCACGCCCTTCCCGCGGGAGAGGATGTGCCGATCCCCGCCTGGCTGTTTGCCTGGGGGGCGTCGGTGGTGCTGATCGTGTCCTTCTTCGCGCTTTCGGCCGGTTGGCGGAAGGTCCGCTACGAGGGCGACAGCTGGAGGCCGGTCGCCCCGCGCTTTTCGGCGGTCCTCACGTCGGTCCCGGTCCGGATCCTCTGCGGTGCGGTCGGACTGTTCCTGCTCCTGCTCGCGATGTATGCCGGTTTCGAGGGCACCGACGCCCCCGACCGGAATATCGCGCTCACCCTGCTTTTTGTCACCGCCTGGCTGGGGTTTCCGGCAATTTCGGTGCTTTTCGGGAACATCTTTCCCGCGTTCAGCCCGTGGAACGCGATCGCGGCGCCGATCGGTCTGATCTGGCGCAAGATGGCCGGCACGGCTCCGCCTCACCTCCGGTATCCGTCCCGGCTCGGTCGCTGGCCGGCTGCGGCAGGGCTGGTTCTGTTCGTCTGGATGGAGCTGATCTATGGCCAGGGGGCCGGGGTAGCGGTCGGGGTCACCCCATCCTCGGTCGCCACCGCGGCGGTGATCTACTCGGCGTACACCCTCGCCATGACCGCTGTGTTCGGCCGCGACGTCTGGTTCCGCAACGGCGAAACATTCTCGGTCTACTTCGGCATGTTCGGCTCGCTCGGCAAGCTCGAACTGCGGGACGGCAAGCTCGGTAGCAGGCGTTTCCTCTCGGGGGCGACCCACTGGCTGACCGGGGGCAACCGGGATCTGGACGTCGCCCGGTCGGCGATCCCGGGGTCGGTGGCCATGATCGTCGCCTCGATCGGCACGACCACCTTTGACGGGGCTCAGGAGGGGGTCTTCAAGGGCGGGATCGACCGCCTGATCACCCTGTTCGGTGACCTCGGGTTCGGCCCGACCGCCGCAACTCGGATCTCCGGTTCCATCTTCATGGTGGTCACCTTCGCCCTGGTCGCCCTGGTCTTCTATCTCGGGGTGCGGGGGATGTCCGGCGTGCCGAAGGCACCGAACCGATGGGCGCTCTGGCACTCGTTCGCCCACACCCTGATCCCGATCGCCTTCGCCTACCTGGTCGCTCACTACTTCACCCTGTTCTTCTTCCAGGAGCAGGCACAGTTCACGTTCCTGCTTTCGGATCCTCTCGGCACCGGCCGCACCGATCTGTTCGGCACCGCCGGGAGCGGGGTGAAATACGACGCGATCACCACTTCGATCACCTGGTACGTGCAGGTAGCAGCTCTGGTCGGTGGTCATGTCGCTGGTCTGATCCTCGCCCACGACAAGGCGATCTCGATCTGGTCCAACATCAGGTCGGCGGCCCGTTCCCAGTACTGGATGCTGGCGGTCATGGTCTGTTTCACCTGTTTCGGGCTGTTCCTGCTCTCGGTCTCGAACGCCTGAACCTCAACCACCCCATCGGGTCGGCCGGAGATTCACGGGACCTTCGGCGCGGGAAGTGGTACGCGAAAGTTCCGTACCCGTCTGTTTGTGGGTACCCGAAATTCTATAAAACAGATGTTCACAAATGCCGATTTCCCTGCTATCTTGCGGCTCGCCGGGGAGCACAGCAACCCAGAGGGAGAGGTACATGAAGTTGAAGACGAAGTTGGGAGCCTTCGTTGCAGCGGCTGCGGTCGCCTGCGCGATCGGTGTCGCACCGGCCCAGGCGGGCTCCGCCCATTCGCTGCCCAGTCCGGGTGAACTGAGCGGGCTCTGCGGCAAGACCAAGAATGCGAAGCTCGGCTCGCTCTGCGCCAAGGGCGTGGAGGCGTACAACGCCTGCAGCAGCCAGACCAGCTCGAAGGGTCTCGCCGCCTGCCTGGCGTCAGCCGCGAAGGGCATTGTCGGGTCCGGCGTTCCCGTCAAGGGCAACACTGCCGGAATCCTCGACAAGCTCAAGTCGCTGGCCGGTGGCAAGCTCGGGGGACTCAACCTCGGCGGGATCGACCTCAACTCGATCCTTGGCAAGCTGGGCGGTGCCGGAGGGCTCAATCTGGGCAGCCTCCTCAGCAAGGGTCTATCCCGATAGGGCTGCGAAGTCCAGGAAGGTTGAAGGCATCGGCCGCGGCCGTCCCGCGGTCGATGCCCAACCATTCAACGACCGGTCGGGTCGGCTCGAAAATCGCTCGCTTCAGGCCATGAGCGAGGGCAGCAACATTCAGATCCACGCAGATGCGTGGATTTCTCTTTGAGGTCACCGCAGATAAGGGGATCAGGCGGTAGGGTTCCCGCATGTCAGCGACCAGATTCAGAGTCAGTGAAGCGGCCTCCCTGCTCGGGGTGAGCGACGACACCGTTCGCCGCTGGGCGGCGGACGGACGGCTCACACTCTCCGCGGCGGGGGACGGAGTGAAGACCGTCGACGGTCTGGATCTCGCGGAACTGGCCAAGGAGTCGGCAGCCGATCCTGATGGCCGGGAGGAGTACTCCGCCCGCAACCGGATGCGGGGGCTGGTCACGGCAGTCAAGGTGGACGGGGTCATGGCCCAGGTGGATGTTCAGGCCGGGCCGTTCCGGCTGGTCTCGCTGATCAGCGCCGAGGCAGTCCGGGAGCTCGGTCTGGAACCCGGATGCGCGGTGATCGCGACGGTCAAGGCGACCAACGTCGGGGTGGAGGTGCTTCCCGATGTCAGGTAGATCCACCCGGATCGCGACGGCCGGCGTGGTTCTGCTGCTGTCCCTCGCACCCGGCATTTCGGCCTGCGGAAGCTCCGGCGATTCCGAAGCCGGTGACCTGAAAGTGTTCGCCGCCGCCTCGTTGACCGAGGCCTTCACCGAACTCGGGCAGGTCTATGAACGGGAGCACGACGGAGCCGGGGTGACTTTCAGCTTCGCGTCCAGCTCCGATCTGGCCGGCCAGATCAACGCGGGAGCACCGGCCGATGTGTTCGCTTCGGCGGATGAACCGAACATGGAGAAGGTGGTCGATACCGGGTCGAACCTCGACCGGCCGGTGAACTTCGCCGGCAACGTGTTGGAGATCGCAGTTCCGAAAGGCAATCCCGGCAAGGTTGAGCTTCTGGACGATCTCGCCAAAGGGAACCTGAAGGTCGCTCTCTGCGCCCCCGAGGTCCCCTGTGGAAACGCCGCGAAAGAGCTGCTTGATCTGGTCGGCGTGAAGGCCTCGGTCGACTCGTACGAGCCGGATGTGAAGGCGGTCCTGACCAAGGTCGAACTCGGCGAGGTCGATGCCGGGCTGGTCTACCACTCCGACGTACTGGCCGCCGGAGAGAAGATCGACTCGATCCGGATCCCGCAGACGGACCGGGTGGTGAACACCTACCCGATCGTGGTCGTCAAGGGCGGAGAGAACCCGGAGGGTGGGCAGGACTTCATCGACCTGGTAGTCAGCGATCAGGGTCAAAAGGAACTCGCGAAGTGGGGATTCCGCTCCCCCTGAAGAAGACCCGGCGGCGATGAGCGACGGTCCCGGGGATCCCGTTCCGTTGGTGCGCCCGATCCCACCGCCTCGGGCGCTCCTGCCGCTCGGGGCGGTCGCGGTCCTGTTCCTGACCCTGCCGCTCCTGGCCTTGCTGCTCCGGGTCCCCTGGCGTTCACTGCCGGAGATCATCTCCCGGCCCGACACGCTCGAGGCGCTGCTGCTCTCGCTCGGCTCGGCCGGCGTTGCCACCGTGATCTGCCTGGTGCTCGGGGTGCCGCTCGCCTGGTGGCTGGTCTGGCTTTCGCGACGGCCCCATGACCTTGCCTACCGGATCGTGCGGGCGCTGGTGCTGGTGCCGCTGGTGCTGCCGCCGGTGGTCGGCGGGGTCGCCCTGCTGCTGTTGCTCGGCCGTCGCGGGGTGCTGGGCGGACCGGTTTACGAGCTCACCGGCTTCTCGATTCCCTTTACCGCCGCCGCCGTGGTGGTCGCGCAGACCTTCGTCGCGCTGCCCTTCCTGGTGCTCTCGGTCGAGGGGAGCCTGAGGACGGTTGGTCCCCGGCTGGAGGAAGCGGCGATGACTCTCGGGGCCACCCAGTGGCGGATCTTCACCTGGGTAACCCTGCCGATCGTACGGCCGGCGGTGGTCGCCGGAGCGGTGCTCAGCTTCGCCCGGGCTCTCGGGGAGTTCGGGGCGACGATCACCCTCGCCGGGAACATGCCGGGCGTGACCCGCACCATGCCCACCGCCACCTATCTCACGATCCAGACCGATCCGGACGCGGCGATCACCCTGGCGCTGCTCCTGCTCGCCGTTTCCCTGGTAGTCCTGATCGGTCTGCGGGGTCGCTGGTCCGGCGGGGCGACGCTGTGAACGACGGTCAGGTTTTGGCCCGGCCTCATTCTCCCGGCCTGAGCATTGAGGCCACCCTGGCCCGCGGTGGCTTCCGGGCGGAGGTGGTTCTGGATCTGCCCGGTGGGGGTGCGCTGGCGCTCCTGGGTCCGAACGGGGCCGGCAAGTCAACTGTGCTGAGGGCAGTCGCGGGGCTGGATCCGATAGTTGCCGGAACGATCCGGATCGGCGGGAGGACGGTCGCCGACCCGGATCGCGGGATCGGCATCTCGGCCGGAAAGCGCGGGGTCGGCTACGTATTCCAGGACTACCGGCTCTTTCCTCACCTCGACGTCCTCGACAACGTGGCGTTCGGCATCCGGGCCACAGGTGCCAGCCGAAAGGCATCGCGGCGGCGGGCCGGAGAGGTGCTGGAGAGGGCCGGCCTCGAGCGCTTCTCATCAGCGCAGCCCGGGGACCTCTCCGGCGGTGAGTCCCAGCAGGTGGCGGTGGCCCGGGCGCTGGCATCCGGGCCCCATCTGCTCCTGCTGGACGAGCCACTGGCGGCTCTCGATGTCGAGAATCGGGCCGACATGCGGGAGCATCTCAAACGGGTGATCGCGAACTTCGATGCCACCGTGCTGCTTGTGACCCACGATCCGGGAGATGCCCTGGCGGTCACCGACCGGATCGCGATCATCGAAGCTGGCCGGGTGGTTCAGCGGGGCACCGGCCGGGAGCTTTCCGCCGCGCCGGCCACCGCCTGGGTCGCGCGACTGGTCGGTCGTACCGGGATCTCCGGGGAGGTGCCGGCAGGGGCCGTAGTCGAACCGGGAGGAGTGGTCGTCTTCCGTACCGCGGCCGGACCGATGCGAGGCCGGGCGGTCGGCCTGCTGCCGGGGGACCCGTTCCCACCCGGCCCGGTGTTCGCCTCCTTCAATCCGGCCGCGGTCCGGATCGGGGATCCGGGCACGCCCGGGGGCCACGCGGCATTGCCCAACTTCTGGCCGGCCGCAACGGTGAGTGTGGTCGAACCCGACCTGGGCCGCACGATGTTCGAGCTCGATCTTGAACCCGACGCAGTCGGGTCAACCACGGTCCGGGCCGCAACCTCGCCGGAGCGGGCGAGTCAGCTCCGCCCCGGCGACCGGATCAAGGTCGAGATCCCCCCCGACACGATCCAGATAACCCCAACCAACCAACAACCCCCAAACAAATGGGTGGGGCCAACCAGTATCCCCACGGATACCTGAGGGCCCCACCCCCCGAAGAACCAACCCGGTGGGGCCAACCAGTATCCCCACGGATACCTGAGGGCCCCACCGGATTTGGGGTTCAGAGAATTTCGGCCAGACGCTGCTCGAGCTTCTCGGCGATCTCTTCGCGGACGGTGCCGTGGCCGAGCCGTTCAACCAGTGACTCAAGGAAGCCGCCGATCACCAGGTTGCGGGCCTTCTCCTTCGGCAGGCCGCGGGAGCTCAGGTAGAAGACCTGCTCCGGATCAACCTGGGCGATCGCCGCCGCGTGGGTACAGGCGACGTCGTCGGCCGCGATCTCGAGGCCGGGAATCGCGTCGGCGTGGGCCTTGGGGGAGAGCAGCATGTTGCGGCACTCCTGGAAGGCGTCGGTCTGCTGGGCACCCTCCTCGACGTCGATCATGCCCCGCCAGACCGCGGTTGCCCGGTCGGTCAGAACCCCGCGGAAGGCGAGGTCGGAGACCGTGTTCAGGGCGGCATGCTCCTGCAGGGTGTCGTAATCGAGATGCTGGCGACCGCCACCGGCGTACCCCCCGGTGACCTTCGCGGTTGAGCCGTTGCCGATCAGCCGGGTGGTCATGCGGACCTTGCCGCTGGTGCCACCGAATCCGAGGGCGGCCCAGTCGAGGGTGCCGTCACGATCCACCTCGCCGCGCTGGGCGGAGAAAAGCCATGACTTCTCGGAAAGGTCCTGGGTGCTCACGTAGTGAAGGTTCGCGGCCGGACCGACCGCCACCTCGACCACCGTGTTGAGCAGCGAGGCGACCTCGTCGTCGGCGGAAACGTAGTTCTCCCAGACCTCGGCCTGAGCGCCTTCCTCGAGCACAACCAGGGTGCGCCAGTAGACCGCCTGCCCGGACTCGTCGAGATTCAGTTCAACCCGGATCGGATCCTTGACCACCGTGTTCCGCGGCACGTAGACCAGCACACCGTCGTGCCACTCGGCGTCGTTGCGGGCGATGAACGGATCGCGCTGGGTGACCAGCCTGCCGAGCCGGTCCTCAAGCAGCTCACCGTGCTCGGCGAGAGCCTCGGCCAGGGGCAGGACCACCGCGCCGTCCTCGCCGCCGGTCACCGAGACGTCGGCCGGGGCCGACTCGTAGGCGTCCAGTTTCAGCTTCCTGAGGTCGGTGAACTCCCAGCCCTTGCTCTTCTTGGTCGGAAGGTCGAGGGTGGAAACGAGTTCCCGCGCCTGTTCGCGCCGCGCTTCGAGCCAGGCCGGTTCGGTCAGGGTGCTTTCCGCCAACTCAGCCAATGCTTCCCTCCATCTGCAGCTCGATAAGTCGGTTCAGTTCGACCGCGTACTCCATCGGCAGCTCCTTGGTGATCGGCTCGATGAAGCCGTTCACGATCAGCTTCGAGGCTTCCTCTTCGGAGAGGCCGCGGCTCATCAGGTAAAAGAGAACGTCGTCACCGACCTTGGAGACGGTGGCCTCGTGACCCATGTCGGCGTCGGACTCGCCCACCTTGATCGTGGGGAAGGTGTCCGACTTGGATTTCGCGTCCAGGAGCAGCGCGTCGCAGACCACCTTCGAACGGGTCTCGGTGGCGCCCTTGGCGATGTCCATCAGGCCACGGAAGGTGGAGTGCCCACCGTCCTTCGAGATTGATTTCGAGAACACCGTGGAGGTCGTCTTCGGGGCGTTGTGGATGATCTTGGTGCCGGCGTCGAGATGCTGGCCCTCGCCGGCAAAAGCGATCGAAAGCGACTCGCCGTGCGCGCCTTCGCCCATCAGGTAGATCGAGGGGTACTTCATGGTGACCTTCGAGCCGAGGTTGCAGTCAACCCACTCCATGGTCGCCCGTTCCTGGGCGACGGCCCGCTTGGTGACCAGGTTGTAGACGTTGTTCGACCAGTTCTGGATCGTGGTGTAGCGAACCCTTGAGCCGGGCTTGCAGATGATCTCGACCACCGCCGAGTGGAGCGAGTCGGTCGAGTAGGTGGGGGCGGTGCAGCCCTCGATGTAGTGGACGTCCGAGTCCTCGTCGGCGATGATCAGGGTCCGCTCGAACTGGCCCATGTTCTCGGTGTTGATCCGGAAGTAGGCCTGGAGCGGCATCTCCACCTTCACGCCGGGCGGCACGTAGACGAAGGAGCCACCGGACCAGACGGCCGAGTTGAGCGCGGCCAGCTTGTTGTCGGCGGCCGGGATCACGGTCGCCCAGTACTCCTTGACGATGTCCTCGTGCTCCTTCAGGGCGGAGTCCATGTCGAGGAAGAGGACGCCCTGCTCCTCCAGGTCCTTGCGCACCTGGTGGTAGACCATCTCGGACTCGTACTGCGCACCGACGCCGGCCAGGAACTGCTGTTCGGCCTCGGGGATTCCGAGCTTGTCGAAGGTGTCCTTGATGTCGTCGGGGACGTCATCCCAGCTGCCTTCGGGCCGCTCCGAGGCGCGCACGAAGTAGTGGATGTCGTCGTAATCAATCTGGCCGAGGTCGGCACCCCACTTCGGGTCCGGCTTGGAGTAGAAGATGTCCAGCGCGTCGAGCCGGTACTGCCGCATCCACTCGGGCTCGTTCTTGTACTCCGAGATCTGTTCGACGATCTTGCGGGAGAGTCCCTTGGGAGCCTTGTAGACGTAGCCGGTCTCGGGATCCGAGAAGCCGAACTTCTCGTCGTAGTCACCCTTGATCGACTGGACCTTTTTACGTTCGGCCAGAACTTCGGGGCTAGCCATGTTCAGTCCTCCACTTTCACTGTGATCGTGTCGTCGATGATCTCGACCGGAAATATCTCGACCGGCTCGAAGGCCGGCAGGTTGAGCGGCTTGCCGCTCTTCAGATCGAACACCGAGCCGTGCCGCGGACACTCGATCCTGCAGTCCTTCTGGTCCAGCTCACCTTCGCTCAGGGGGCCGTCGTCATGCGAGCAGCGGTCTTCGATCGCCAGGATCTCGCCCTCGCAGTTGAAAACGACGATCACGTAGTCCTCGGTCTCGACGATCATCCGTTCGCCGGGGCCGAGCTTGCCGGCTGGGCACACAGGGATGTTTGTCGTTTCTTCAGTAGGCATGCGGGAAGGTGAGCCGCGCTGCCGGTCCGGTCCGATCGTCCCGGTCCGCCATTTGCGGACGGGGACTTGACAGTAATCCCGACTTTCGCGCTCGGATCTAGATTCTAACGATTCCAGAAAAGAAAGCTCCGTCCCGACGCCCCTCCGGGCTCTAGAGTCAGGGGTCCATGGGAATGCGTGACACCGCGGACAACCGATGAGCGCGTCGATCGCGAGAGATTCGACCGATCAGGAAGCCGAGGCCGAGGCCCACGGGTACCGTCCGGGCTGGAAGCTCTACCAGATCCTGCGCCTGATCCTGCGGCCGCTGCGCTGGTGGGTTCGCCTCCAGGTGAAGGGACTTGAGTACCTGCCGGACCGGGGCGAGGCGCTAATCGTTTCAAACCATGACTCCTGGCTCGATCCGCTGGCGATCGCCGAGGCGATGATGTGGAAGGGGCGCCAGCTTCGTTTCCTTGCCAAGCACACCCTCTGGAAGTTCAAGCCTCTGGCGATGATTCTAGATGGGGCCGCACAGATCCCGATCCGCCGGGGCGAAGGTGACACGGCCGCGCTCGAGTCGGCGGTCGGAGCGATCGGCCGCGGGGAGATGATCGGGGTCTTTCCCGAGGGCACGCTGTCGCGCGGAACGGTCCTGCGGGCCCGTCGCGGAGTCTCCCGGCTCGCCCAGGCCTGCCCCGGGGTGCCGATCACCCTGGTCGCGGTCACCGGCGGTACCGATCTCAAGCGTTTTCCCCGGCGCCCCCGAATGACGGTCGAGTTCTTCCAGCCCGCGGGCGATTTGCCCGACCCGGGAGCGGATCCTCAGGCTTTCGCCCAGAACCTGCTGGACCAGATCCGGGCGAAGGCCCCGCAGATCAGTTGACGCTCAGGCCGGGTCTGCCGGCGACATGGCCGGCAGTCCAGCGGTTCCAGCTGCCTCGGCCATGCGTCGGTCGTAGGTGACGAAATACGCCAGATGCGGCGAGATCCCCAAGCCCGTTGCCATGTGAATGGCATCGAGCGAACGGATACTGGTCGGGCTGATGAACTGAGCCCTGGCCCTGATCTCGGCAGTGAGTGGAAGCAGAACGATCTCATCCAGCAGCGAGTGAGCCTGATCCGACAGTTCGGGACTGTGTCGCCGGACGGCACGCATCAGCTCGACCTCGGCGATCTGGCTGGAGGCAGGGACGGCACCCGTTGTCTCAAGCAGCGAGCTAACCCCACTAGAGCCGGCTTCCTGCCGGATCAGCTTGACCAGCGCGGAGGTATCGAGGTAGACGGCTGGCCCAAGCCCGGTCAAAGCCGCTCCTCTCGTTGTTCCTCCAGAGCGCGGGAAAGCCCGTCCGGGTCATCTGGCGAGTATGGAACAGGTGGATGCTCCGCCAGAAATTCGTGAATTCCCCCGGCTCCGGACTTGGGCCCCCTGGCCCCGGGAATCGCCAGAAGAAACTCGAGCGCCGTCTCGGGTCGGCTGCCCGTCACCTGCCCGGCCCCGATGATCGCCAGCTCCCGAACCAGCGAAGCCCTGCTCCGATGGGTCACTTCACCCGCAGCCCGGTCCAGAGCCTCCGCCAGCTCAGGATCCTCCACCACCGCAATCCTCCGATACTTACTCGGCATCCATCGAGTGTAGCACCGAAGTGAGACACCAAGAAGAGACAGACGAGACCGAAACCCGACGCTCCGGGGCTAGGATCACGCTGTGTCTGTCGGAGGAGACGAGGGAGAGATCAAGTCTGGGCCACGGGATGAACTCGTGACCGAATCCCTGGCGCAGCGGCTCGAGAAAGTTGATCGAGAACGGCTTGTGCTTGATCCCCTGGACCCGGAAGAGGCCCCGTTCCGGCTGGCCCAGTTCGCGAGAGACGAGGTCAGACGGGTCCTTGATCCGGAGGAAAAAGCCGGAGCGCAGGTAGAACGAGTGAATCGGGCGCTCTCCGACCTGGGTAGCGAGGGTGCTGAGATCATCCAGATGCCGCCGAGTGTTCTCGGTGGAATCAAGCCGGTTTCGACCCTCGGGCAGGTCGTGGAGCTTCCCCCGAGCCCCGCAACCCCGTTCAGTCAGAGTGATCTGTTGGTCAACGCCGAAGGTCAGCCCAACATCGGTTCGGAGCTCAAGGCAGAGCTGGCCAGCGCCGACCGAGTTGACCTAGTCTGCGCCTTCGTGATCTGGTCCGGAGTGCGGCAACTTCGCGATGCCTTGGAGGGGGTGGTCGGACGCGGTGGCGTCGTCAGGGTGATCACCACCACCTACATGGGTGCGACCGAGAAACGGGCGGTGGACGAGCTGCATGGACTCGGGGCTGAGGTGCGGATCGCACTCGACGCCCGCACCACCAAGCTCCACGCGAAGGCTTGGCTACTGGAGCGGGACTCGGGCTTGAGTACCGCATACGTCGGCTCGTCGAACCTATCTCACACGGCCCTGTTCGACGGGTTGGAGTGGAACGTCCGCCTCTCCTCAACCGACGCTGCTCACGTCATTGACCGGATCCGGATGACCTTCGAGAGCCACTGGGAATCCGAGCATTTCGAGAGATACGACCCTGACGTGAACGGCAGCGAGTTGGAGCGAGCGCTGGCTGAACACAACCGACGTACGTTGGGGGAGAGCTCAACCATCAGCTTCGCGGGGCTCGACGTACGGCCCTACCCGCATCAGCAGAGGATGCTCGACACCCTGAAGCTGGAGCGTGAACGCCATGGGCGTCACCGGAACCTGGTGGTTGCTGCGACCGGCACCGGGAAGACTGTGGTTGCTGCGCTTGACTACAAGCAGGTGATGGCTGAACTCGGCGGCAGGCCCTCACTCCTGTTCGTCGCCCATCGCGAAGAGATCCTGAGACAGTCGCTCGCTACCTACCGGGCAGTCCTGAAGGACGGATCTTTCGGAGAGATTCACGGTGGCGGAAAGATCGAGGAGGGTGAACACGTTTTCGCCATGATTCAGTCGCTTCGGCCCAATCGGCTTGCCCAGCTCGGTTCGGATGCGTTTGATGTCGTGGTTGTAGATGAGTTTCACCACGCCGCAGCTGAGTCGTACGACCGCTTGCTGAACCACGTTGAGCCCAAAGAATTACTCGGGCTGACCGCCACCCCGGAACGGCTTGACGGCAAGGACGTGACCACCTGGTTCGACGGCAGGATTGCTGTGGAACTTCGCCTTTGGGAAGCGATAGACCAGGGCTTTCTGGTGCCGTTCCAGTTTTTCGGCGTCGCCGACGGAGTTGATCTGAACCACATCACCTGGAGGCGCAGCGGCTACGCGCTGTCCGAACTGAGCAATCTCTACACGGGCGACGACCTCCGGGTCGCGAAGATTCTCAAGGCACTTAACCGGATAGTGGCTGACCCGGGGCAGATGCGGGCTCTCGGCTTCTGTGTTTCGAAAGAGCATGCCCGGTACATGGCAGAGAAGTTCACGCAGGCCGGGCTGGAAAGCTGCTCCCTGACTGGCGACGACCCCCCCGAGTACCGAAGTCAGGTCCTCGATCGTCTCCAGCGTGGTGAGCTGCGTTGCGTGTTCTCGGTCGAGGTGCTTGGTGAGGGAGTTGACGTTCCCGCCGTTGACTGTCTGCTTCTGCTTCGGCCGACCGAATCCGCCACCGTGTTTTCGCAGCAGCTCGGACGTGGCCTCAGGTGGGCTGACGGCAAGAGCCACCTGACCGTGATCGACCTGATCGGTCAACACCGCAAGGAGTTCCGCTTCGACCGGCGCCTGGCAGCGATTCTGGATCGACGCAGGGGAAGGGTCGAGGAACAGGTCGAACACGACTTCCCGTTCCTGCCGGCAGGCTGCACCGTTGACCTGGACAGAAAGAGCCGGGAAGTGGTCCTCGAGAGCTTGCGCCAGGTGGTGCGACACTCGCGCAGGGCCCAGGTCGTGGCCGATCTGAAGCAGGCCGGATCTGATCTTGCGATGCCGCTTTTTCTGGACGATTTTGGTCACCGCATCGAGGACATCTACCGTCGTGGACGCTCGTGGACTGAGCTTCGGCGGGAGGCCGGGTTCGAAGTTCCAATTGCGGCTGACAGCGATCTGGAAGCCTTGGCCCTCCGCAACCTCAGCCGCCTCACCCATGTGGACGATCCGGAACGGTCGCAGTTCTACCGCAAGCTGCTTTCGGCGGAAAAGCCACCGAGCATTTCAGGACTGGGGGATCGCCACCGGAGAATGTTGACCATGCTCTCCTGGAGTCTCGGTTCGGGCCGGTCGGGTCGTGACTCGGTCAGCCAATTCTTCGCTGATCTGTGGAGAGAGAAGGCAGTTCTCTCGGAACTCAACGACCTGCTTACGGCGTTGGACCAGCAGGCAGGGACGATGCCGGTTGCACTCACGGATGCTTCGACGCCGCTGAACGTCCACGCCCGGTACTCGCGAGAGGAGATCGTTGCCGCCCTGCGCTTCGGGGAGGGCGTGAAGCCAAAGGTCACCCAGGGAGGGGTGCTCTGGGTCGAGCGAGCGAAGTCCGACGTCTTCTTCGTTGACCTCCACAAGGCCGAGCGAGACTACTCGCCGACCACCATGTATCGCGACTACGCAATCAACCGCGAGCTCTTCCACTGGGAGTCCCAGTCAAGGCAGGCGCCCCATCAAGCGACGGTGAAGCGCTACATCAACCATCGCGAGCAGGGAACCGACGTTCTGTTGTTTGTCCGTGAGCGGAAGCGAAGCGAGTTGGGGACGATGCCGTTCACATTCTTGGGGCCGGCTGACTACGTATCCCACACCGGCGAGTTTCCCGTGCAGTTCACCTGGCGGCTCCAGACCCCGATGCCGGCCGAACTATTCGAGACCGCCCGAAGCGTCGCCGCCGCCTGACCGGTGGCGCACCCAGCCCCCCAGTGATTGCCCCGGCGGGCTGTCCAGCAGTCTTCCGCCAAGGGGCTATCCTGGCTTCGGTCGGAGTGGTTGCGCTGCGAGGAGAGTCGGACCGAGATGGCACGTTCCAGGAAATCGGCTTGGCTGAGGGATGAGCTCATCCTCTGTCTCGACCTCTACCGTCTCGAGGGGGCCAGCCCGAGCAAGGAGAGTAGGGAGAACCTGAGTCAGACCCTCAGGGCGATCCCGATCGAGCCAGAGTTGGCCGATGACCCCGAGTTTCGGAGCTATTCGTCAGTGGGATGGAAGCTCGCCAACTTCGCCACGCTTGATCCTGCAACCGGATCGGAGCGCTCTCACGGAGCTAAGGGCGATCGTGCCGTGTGGAGCGAGTTCTGGGAAGAACCCGAGCGGCTCGCCGCAACCGCGGCGAACATCATCGCCAATATCGAACGATCAGAAGTCCAGGGTCTGGGGATTCCAGATCTCGACGCTGAGGCTCCAGAGGGACGAGTCCTCACCATGGTTCATCACGCCCGTGAGCGCAATTCCCGCCTTGTCAAGAAGAAGAAGGCCAGCGTTCTGGAGACTTGCGGAAGGCTGGAGTGCGAAGCCTGCCGGTTCGACTTCAGCGCCTTCTACGGCGAACGCGGGCAGGGTTTCATCGAGTGTCACCATCTTCTGCCTGTCTCGCAGTTGAGCCCGGAGCACAAGACGAAACTGACCGATCTGGCCCTGGGGTCTGCCCCGGGTTTGGTTGTCACCGGGGTTTAGTGGTTTTCAGCCCGCCATGGCGGGCTGATGGTGGACTGTTTCATATTCGACGGGGGTGAGTTTCCCGAGGCCGCGTTGGCGACGCCGCCGGTTGTATTTCGCTTCGATCCAGTAGACGATCGCGTGGCGGAGTTCAGCCCGGGTGTTCCAGGTCCGGGTGTTCAGCACGTTCTTCTGGAGCAGGCTGTAAAACGATTCCATTGAGGCGTTGTCGCCGGCCGAACCGACCCGGCCCATCGAGCCCTGAAGGCCGTGGTTGTTCAGCAGCTTCACGACTTTCCGGGAGCGGAACTGGCTGCCGCGGTCGGAGTGGCAGATCGTGCCCTCGGGGTCACGCAAGGTGATCGCGTGCTGGATCGCCCGGGCCGCGAGTGAGGACTTCATCCGGATGTCGATGCTGTGTCCGACGATCCGGTTCGAGAACACGTCCTTGACCGCGCAGAGATAAAGCTTCCCTTCCCGGGTTGGGTGTTCGGTGATATCCGTCAGCCAAACCTGGTCAGGACCCTTCGCGCTGAACACGTGCCGGACCTGGCCGCGCTCATCCTCGACGGCCAGCAGGTCGTCATGAACCGGTGGGCCGGGTTTCCCGGCCTTCCCCTTCTTTCTCGCGTGGGAAGCGATGATCCCACCGACTTGGCAGAGCCGGTGAACCCGGTTCTCGCAGCAGACGACCCCGGCTCCCTCGAGCTCGTCGGTGAGGAACCGGTAACCCAAGGTCGGATCGTCCTCGTGAAGATCAACCAGCTTGTTGATGACCTCCGCATCGTCCCGGTCTTTTTCCGAGACAGGCTCTTTGAGCCACTTGTAATACCCCTGGGTGGTGAACCCGAGGACCCGGCACGCCACCGCCACCGGCACCCGAACACGGGCACCGGCAGCGGCCATCTCACGGACGAGCGGGAAGATCATTTTCCCGGCAGATTTGCCTGCGAAAGATAGGCGGCAGCCCTTCGGAGGACCTCGTTCTCCTGCTCCAGCAGGCGGTTTCGCTTCTTGATCTCCCTTAGCTCGATTCGCTCGGCCTCGGTCAAACCAGGACGGGATCCCTCCTCGATCTCGGCCTTCTTCAACCAGTTATGCAAGGTGGCTTCGGAAATCCCGAAGTCCTTCGCCACCTGGGTGATCGGTGCGTGGCCCGTACGGGCCACGGCAACAACATCATCACGGAACTCCTTCGGAAACGCCTTTGGCATGGGTGCCATCCTTCCAGTGCGAGGCAATCCTCACACGTCAGGTGTCAACCAAACCCGGGGCAGACCCCTGGTCTGCTCAAACTGCCATCGGATGATCCACCGCCGGGCACCATGGCTAAAAATGGACCGACTTCGGGCCCTGCTCAGACGCCCAGCGTGAAGCCTTTCAACGAATGACTCGGGGGTAGGCTCGATTCATGGGCATTCATCTCGAAATGGGGGACATCACCACCTTCGACGGGGATGTGATCGTCAACGCGGCGAACTCGCATCTGCGGCATGGCGGTGGAGTGGCGGCGGCGATTTCGAGGGTGGCCGGGCCGGGGTTTCAGTGGGAGTCGGATGAGCTGGTCCGGCGGAAAGGGCCGGTTCCGGTCGGTGGTGCGGCGATCACCGGGGGTCACGCTCTGAAGGCGATGTGGGTGGTTCACGCGGTCGGACCGGTCTTTGGGCAGGAGGATGGCCGGGAGGCGGAGCTTCTGCGTTCGGCCTACCGGTCCAGCCTGGAGCTGGCCCGCAAGGTGAGGGCGAGATCAATCGCCTTCCCTGCGATCAGCGCGGGAATCTTCGGCTATCCGCTGGCTGACGCGGCGCGAGTGGCCGTTGAGGCAATCGGAGACGAGACCGAGATCGCGGTGACCTTCATGCTCTTCGACCGGCGGATCCTGAAAGCCTTCGAGGAGGCGGCCGACCGGTCGGGCGGCACTGTCGGCTGAGCAGGATGCCTTCGCCCCAGACCGTCATCACCGCGGTCCCGGTTTCGGGAATGAGGCCGGATGGACCCTGCTCGCCCCGGCGGGGTGACGGCCCTACGTCTTGATCAGCTTCACCGTCCTGGACTTGGTCCGTGCCGTGCCGCCATTTCCGGGGCGGAAGGTGATCTTGAGGGTCACGGTTGTGTGACCGTGGCGCTTGAGCTGCCTCAGCGCCTTGCCCTTGGCCGCGATCCTGAGTTTTGCCTTGCCGGTCTTGTTCGCCCGGGCCGATGCCGATTTGACCTGGCTGCTGCCCCGGAGCGACACCCTTCCCGATCCGCTCGTTTCGACCGCGAGGATCGCCGTGCCGTTCCTTCGGTTCAGCCTGAGCTTGCCGAGGTGGAGACGGGACTTCGATGGTTTCTCAGTCTTGGCCGGAATGAATTTGGCTTCGACCGTGGTCGGTCCCATAACCGTGAACGCGCATTGCATTCCGGGCATCTCGCACAGGTCGCCGGTTGAATCACCCGACTGGATGGTCCACCCGCCCCACCAACTGCCGTCCGACGGGATCGCGGTCAACGAGATCTCGTCACCGGTCCAGACGTCGGCCGAGCAGTCCGAGCCGCCCGCCCCACAGGCGACCTGGTCCGAGTAGTAAACCGTTCCGCTTCCGGGTCCGGAAACGGTCACGTTGAGCGGAACCTTGACGCTGTCCGCCGAGGCCGGGTTGGCCGCAAACAGAAGCAGGCCGACCGTCCCGATAACCGCAGTCACGAGCAGTCGGCGAAGTGAATGAGCTGACATCGGATATCAGCCTCCTTGGGTTGAGGGGATCGCTGCCGGGAGCGATGTGCAAAACCGGCCTAGCACATCGGCGGTCCGATTGCAAGTTGCGGTCCTGTGAAGGATCCGAAAGGGAGGCGGAGGGTGGTTCACCGCCCAGGGGCGAGGGTCCCGGGCGCTGGGGATGGCTGCTGCCCCGATCCTGGTGTTGGTCCGGTCTCAGAGCTGGTCGGCGAGCTCCGGACTGCCCTGCTCGCCGGAGTCCTCCCAGTCGGCCGGTTTGCCGAGTGCGGCACCCTTCACGACCTTGAGGCCGAGCAGGGCGCACTTCACCCGGGTGGCGGAGATGTCGATTCCGAGCAGGTCGAAAACATCCTCCTTGGGCAGGTGGAGCAGCTCCTCGCGGGACTTGCCGATCAACTCGTCGGTGAGCAGCGAGGTGGCGGCGGTGGAGATCGCGCAGCCGGTGCCGTCGAACTTGACCTCGGCCACCCGGTCGTTCTCGTCGAGCCGGATCGTCACGTGCTGCTCGTCGCCACAGAACGGGTTCGTGTCCTCGAACTCAAGGTCCGGGTTCTCGACCTCACCGAAGTTGTGCGGCCGTTTGTAGTGCTCGAGAATCTGTTCGCGATAAAGCTCTTCCACCCGACCGAGGTTAACGGAAGCGGGCTTCGGCCCCGGGGGTAGGGTGAAGACATGGCGCGACAGGAGATCGAGTTTGAGGCCTTCGACCGGGGGCAGATCGGCAACCTGGAGGCGAAGCAGGGTGTGGCTCGGAGAGTGGCGGGCGAGGTCCGGCCCGGCGACGTGATCGGGGCCGGCTCCGGCAGCACCGCCTGGCTGGCGATCCACGCGATCGCCTCGCGGGTCGAACTCGGGCAACTTTCGGATGTGACCCTGATCCCGACCTCGATCGAGGGTCAGTTGACGATCGCGGCACTGGCCTCGCATCGGCCTGGACTCCGGATCGGTGATCTCAACCTCAACGATCCCGACTGGCTCTTCGACGGGGCCGACGAGGTTGATCCGGACGGCAACCTGATCAAGGGGCGCGGCGGGGCGCTCTTCAGGGAGAAGATCCTGTTCCGGGCCACCGCGGACCGGCGGGTTCTGATCGACGCTTCCAAGCGGGTCGAGCGGCTGGGGGAGAGCTTCCCGGTCCCGGTCGAGGTGATCCCGGCTGCCCTGCCCATCCTCGCCCGGCCGTTGACCTCCCTGGGTGCGACCGGGATGAAATTCCGCACCGGCAGCGGCAAGGACGGGCCGGTGATCACCGAGTCCGGCAACCTGCTCGTCGACTGCCGCTTCGAGCGGATCGAGTCCGGCCTCGAAGCCGCGATCAAGCAGATCACCGGGGTGGTCGAGTCCGGCCTCTTCCAGGGCTACGACCCGACAATCATCTCGGTCTGACCCGGCCACACCTCGAGGCTGGGGGAGAGATTTGCGCGCTGCAGACTTATTCCTTTGATGGCTGGACTTCGAGCGAGAGCGGAGCTAAAATGACCATTACTGTGAGTGGGAAAAGCGCCACAAATGGTGAGAGTCGGGAGGTCGGGATTCGCGAACTGCGTGACGGCCTCAGTCGATACCTGGCCAAAGTGGTGGAGGGCGAACGGATCGTGGTCACCGATCACGGCAAGCCGATCGCCGAGATCCTGCCGCTCAACGAGTACGCCGCGATCGCCCGTCTGGAGAGAGAGGGCCGCATTGCCCCGGCCCGCTCGCCAAAGCGCGATCCCGGTGAGCCGCTCGATCTGGGTTTCTCCCTCTCCGAATTCCTCGAACGTTGAGGTGATTGCCTACCTCGACACTTCGGCTTTCGTTCCGCTGGTGATCCATGAGGCCAAGAGCCCGGACTGTCGTCAGTTCTGGAATGACGTGACCTTGGTGCTGGCCACCCGGCTGCTTTACGTCGAGGCGGTCGCTGCGATGCGTCGTGCCAACCGAGCGGGGCGGCTGGAGAATACGGAGGTGCCTTCCGCCGTTCGCCGGCTTGAGGACCGCTGGCAGGAAATCCGAGTGATTGAACTCGACTCAACCCTGGCCGAGATGGCCGGGAATGTGGCCTGGCGCTTTGGGCTCAAGGGATATGACGCTGTCCATTGCGCCGCCGCGAATCTCTTGAGAGACGAATTCGGGCAAGGAGAAGACGGCGGGTCTGTGCCGTTTGTCGCAGCGAGTGGCGACCGCCAGCTCCTGGCGGCCTGGGATGAACTCGGGGTCGCCACCTTCGAACCCTCGGTTTGAAGGATCAGAGGCCGAAGATCCGGCGGGCGTCGTGGAGGCCCTCGACCAGGCGGTCGATCTCTTCCGGGGTGTTGTAGGCGGCGAAGCTGGCCCGGGTGGTGGCTGGCATCCCTGAGTCGGCGCATCAGGATCTGGGCGCAGTGGTGGCCGGCCCTGACCGCCACCCCGTGGCGGTCGAGGATCTCGGAGATGTCGTGGGGATGGATCCCGTCCACCTCGAAGGAGATGATCCCCTCACGCTCCTCGGTGCCGGACGGACCGAAGATCCTCATACCGGGGACCTCGAGCAGGCGAGGAAGGGCGTAGGCGGCGAGTTCCCGTTCGAGCCCGCCGATCGTCTCGATCCCGACCGACTCGATCCACTCGATTGCCGCCCCGAGGCCGACCGCTTCGGCGACCGCCGGGGTGCCGGCCTCGAACTTCGCGGGCACCTCGGCCCAGGTGATCCTCTCCGGGGTGACCTTGTTGATCATCGAGCCACCGCCCTCGAAAGGCTCCAGTTCCTCGAGTAGTTCGCGGCGGCCCCAGATCACCCCGATCCCGGTCGGCCCGTACAGCTTGTGGCCGGTGAAACCGTAAAAGTCGGCGTCGATCTCCTTCACGTCGACCGGCAGGCGGGGGGCGGCCTGGGCGCCGTCGACCACGGTCATCGCGCCGGACTCCCGGGCGGCGGCGACCAGTTCAGCCACCGGGTTCACGGTGCCGAGCACGTTGGAAACATGGGTCACGGCGAACACTCTCGGTTCACGGTCGAGGGCGGCCCGGAAGAAATCCAGGTCGAGGCGGCCCTCGTCGTCCACCGGCACGAACTCGAGTTCGGCCCCGGCCCGGCGGGCGGCCAGATACCAGGGAACGATGTTGGCGTGATGCTCCATCTCGGTCAGCAGGATGCGATCGCCGGCGCGGAGGTTCAGCTCGCCCCAGGACTGGGCGACCAGGTTGAGTCCGGCGGTCACGTTCCGGGTGAAGATCACCTCGCGTTCGCTGCCTCCGATGAAGGAGGCAACGCGCGACCGGGCTCCCTCATAGAGCTCGGTCGCCTCGGCCGAGAGGGTGTGGGCGCCGCGGTGCACGTTCGAGTTGTGCTCCCGGTAGTAGCGGTCCATCGCCTCGATCACGGCCTCCGGCTTCTGGGAGGTGGCGCCGTTGTCGAGATAGGCAAGGGGGTTGTCGCCGATCTTTCGGGTCAGGATCGGGAAGTCATCCCGGATCGATTCGGCCGAGCGGTGGAGGGTGGGCAGCTCCGGTTCGGGCGCTGCCTCGAAGTCGGGGCCGGCCCCGGCCGGAGCCGGGGCGGCGGTGTCGGGGGCTGCCGGGTCAGGGGAGGCCATCAGGCCGCCGCCTCGACCTCCTCGCGGATCCAGCCGTAGCCTTCGGACTCGAGCTGTTCGACCAGCTCGGTGCCGCCTTCCTTGACGATCCGGCCCTTGTACATCACGTGAACCACGTCCGGCTGGACCTCGTGGAGCAGCCGCTGGTAGTGGGTGATGATCAGGGCGCCCATGTCGGGGCCGGTGAACTTGTTGATTCCGTCGGCCACGGTGCGAAGCGCGTCGATGTCGAGGCCGGAGTCGGTTTCGTCGAGCACCGCGATCTCGGGCTTGAGGATCGCCAGCTGAAGCAGCTCCATGCGCTTCTTCTCGCCGCCGGAGAAACCGTCGTTGAGGTAGCGGCTGGAGAACTCCCGGGGGATGTTCGCGAGGTCCATCGCCTCACGGGCAAGGGCGGCGAACTCCCGCAGCTTCAGCGCCTTCTCGCCACGCGCCTCGCGCTGGGCGTTGACGATCATCCGGAGGAACTTGTTGACCGCCACCCCCGGCACCGCGACCGGGTACTGGAAGGCCATGAAGAGTCCGGCCTGTGACCGCTCGTCCGGGGCTGCCTCGGTGATGTCCTCACCCTTGAAGATGATCTCGCCCTCGGTCACCTCGTAGGCCGGGTTGCCCATGATCACGTTGGCCAGGGTTGACTTCCCGGAACCGTTCGGGCCCATCAGGGCGTGGATCTTGCCCTTCTCGACAGTCAGGTCGAGTCCGCGCAGGATCTCCTGGTCCTCGACGCTGACGTGAAGGTTCTTGATCTCTAGCTCTGCCAAGGCGTTTGACTCCGTTTCTCGATTTGCGAATTAGTGGGACTCAGGCGGCATTTGTCGCCGATGGGCGTTCCCGGTTTGCCGGCCCGGAAAACTCGGCCAGCTCGGCCAGCGTGGTGCCGTCCAGGGCCCGGTTCACACCCATCTGTACCCGGGTCCAGAGCACCTTTGTGGCGCAGCCGTGGTCGCTGTCCAGGTCGTGGGAGCAGAGGACCCGTCCCTCCGGATGCTCGTGGAAGCACTCCATCGGGGCGATCGGCCCCTCCAGCGCCTCCACCACCCTGAGCATGGTGATCTCCCCGGCGGGACGAGCGAGACTGTATCCGCCGTGGGCCCCCCGGGTCGACTTGACCAGCTCGGCGCTCTTCAGTTTCGCGACCAGGTGCTCCAGATAGGAGAGCGGCAGGTTCTCGGCGTCCGCGATCGCGCTCAGCGAAACCGGCCGGGCATCCGACTGGCGGCCAAGTTCGATCATGAGACGGACGCCGTACTCAGCTTTGGTCGAGAAGAGCATCGCCCTAAATCCTAGAGCATTAGTCAGGTATGGCCCGGTCCGATCCCCGGCCCGGGGCTACCTCATCGTCCGGGCGGAGGCGAATGCGACCAAGCCGGCGAGGCTGGTGACCACTGCCCCGAGCAGAAACGCCCGGCCGGCTCCGTGGGAATCGACCAGCTGGCCGGCGATCGCCGAGCCGATCGCGATGCCGGTGATCAGGGCGGCGAGGCTCCAGGTGAAGGCCTCCGCCATCGTGCCGGCCGGGGCCTCTCGGCCAACCAGAACGTAGAGACAGGAAAGCCAGGCCGCGGTCGGGAAGCCCGCCAGGACGGTAAGCAGAATGGCGGCAGTGAGCGAACCGGTGAAGATCAGGGGCAGCAGCGCGACCGCCCCGACCGTCAGCAGCACAGCAAAACGGAGGTCGACCGGTGAGCTCCACTTGCGGGCCCCGTAGGCGATGCCGCCGGTCATGCTGCCAACGCTCCAGGCGGCGAGCAGAATCCCGCCGGCCGAAGCCGATCCGACCGCCACCGCCAGCGCGGGCAGGCCAACCTCGATCGTGCCGATCCCGAGTCCGGCGAGCATCGTCGCGAGCAGCAGGATCCGCAGCGGGCGGCTGGCCAGCGCTCCCGCTCTCGAGTCCGGCTCCTCCTGATCGGGCCACCAGGAGAGCGGTGGGGAGGTGACGAAGATCGCGGTGCCGGCCAGCAGGATGGCTGCGGTCACGAAAACCGCTGCCGCGGGGCTGGCCACCGCAATCGAGACCGCGACGATCAGCGGCCCGGCGGTCCAGATCAGCTCCTGGGCGGTCGCGTCGAGGGCGTAGGCGGACTCGACCCCTTCCGGGGTTGGCACGATCTCGGGCCAGAGCACCCGGACGGAGGCCGAGATCGGTGGTACCAGAGCCCCGGCCGCAGCGGCGATCAGGACGATTGCGGCATCCGTCGCGCCGGAGGTGACGACCGGGACCAGGGCAGCGAGGACCAGGGCCTGGGACACGGCGAACGGGGGCAGCACCCGACGCGGGCCGAACCGGTCAAGCAGCCGACCCTGGATCGGGGCGGCGATCGCTCCGGTCAGGGCGAAAGCTCCGACCGTGATCCCGGCCAGCCCGAAGGAACCGGTCTGTTCCCGGACCAGCAGCAGAATCGCCAGAGAGCTCGAGCCGATCGGGAGCCGGCCGACCACGGCACTGACCAGAAGTCGCCAGACTCCCGGTACCGCAAGAACCGCCCCGTAACCGCTCTTGGGCAGCACCAGCTCACCGGTGTCCTCGAACTGGATCGGTCGGCTCACGGCTCGATCAGCCCCCTGCGGATCGCGTACCGGACCAGCTCTACCCGGTCCCGCATTCCGAGTTTCCTCATCGCGTTACCCCGGTGGTTTTCCACCGTCTTCTCCGAGAGGTGCAGCATCCCGGCGATCTCCCGGGTGGTGTTGGCCTCGGCGACCAGCTTGACGATCTCCTCTTCGCGCGGGGTCAGGTCGGACTCGGCGGGGGCACCCCGTTCGAGCAGATCCCGGATCAGGGACTGTTGGGCGCCGGGGGAGAGGAAGGGTTCTCCCCGCTCGACCGAGCGGATCGCGGCGAGCAGGTCCGAGTCGGCCTGGGACTTCAGTACGTAACCCGATGCCCCGGCCCGCAGGGCCTCGAACAGGTAGCGCTCGTCGTCATGCATCGAGAGGATCAGGATCTGGACGTCCGGAGCCTGCTCTTTGATCTCCCGGGTTGCCTGGAGTCCGGTGAGGCCGGGCATCTTCACGTCGAGGATCGCCAGGTCCGGACGCTCACGGACCGCAAGGTTCCTGGCCTCGATTCCGTCGGCGGCTTCGCCGATCACCTCGAGGTCGGGCTGGGTCTCCAGCAGGAGCCGGATGCCGGAACGGACGATCCCGTGGTCGTCGGCGATCACAATCCTCATTGCTCGCCTCTCTCGGTCGAACCCGATTCGGAAAACGCGGCGGGAACGGTCAGCCGGACCGTGGTTCCGCGGCCCGGCCGTGACTCGGTGATCAGGTCACCTCCCACCAGCAGTGCCCGTTCCCGCATTCCGCCGAGCCCGAGACCGGAGGTCGCCTGCTCGAAGGTGAAGCCGGAACCGTTGTCGGAGACGGTCAGTTCGGCGCCCTCGTCGCTGATTCGGAGGATCGCCTCGATCCGGTCGGCACCGGAGTGCCGGATCGCGTTTCCGAGTGCCTCCTGGGATACCCGGTAGATGACCAACTGCGCGTCGGGGCCGAGGATCGCCGGGTCCCCCTCGGCCGAAAACTCAACCGTAGTTCCCGGCCGCTCCAGCTGGCCGGCAAGACCGGCGATGGCCGCCTTCAGACCGAGGTCATCCAAAGCGGTCGGCCGGAGCTGGCGGGCCACCGAAAGCAGCTCGTCCATCGCCTGATGGGCGAGCTGCTTGGTCTCGTCGATCTCCGCCTCAAGTTCCGGAGGAGCGCTGGAACGCACCGCCTCCAGCCGCAGCAGAACCCCGGTCAGAGACTGGTTCACCTGGTCGTGGAGGTCGCGCGCCACCCGGGTCCTTTCCTCCTCCTGGGCGCTCAGCGCGGCACTTGCGCTTCGCCGCCGTTCCGCCTCGAGCCGTCGCATCATCCGCAGGAAAGCCAGCTCCAGACGCTCGACCTCTTCCGAATCTGCCCGGCCGTCGATCCAGGCCGGGAGGTTGGCACCGGGCTGGCTCAGATCGGCCTTCTCCATCTCGTCGATCAGCTCCTCCAACGGGCTGAAGCGGCGCTTCAGAAGCAGCACGTTGACCAGACTGGCCAGGCCGGCTATCGCCACTGCCAGGAGAACCATCCAGAGGATCCGGTCGACCCCCAGCGCGACCAGGGCAGCACCAGCTGCAGCCGCGAGCGCCACCAGGAGCGCGTTCAGACCGAGGACACCGGTGAAGATCGGACTCTGCTTCACGTCGGTCATGCTCGCAGGCCGGGCCGACTGGCCGCGACCGGGCAGTCGGCAGCCCGTGGCGGGGCCGACCGGACCTGAATGGGGGATACCCCCTATGGACTCCCGGTCCGGCCTGCGGCACACTCCCACCAGGAATTCAGCGACCGGACCGCCCGCGGGTGCTCCAAGGAGACCAGATTGACCACAACCAGACAGTCCACATTCAGCGCGACTCTTCGCACCACCCTTCTGATGGCAACTCTCTCGGGGTTGCTGGTCGGAATCGGCTATCTGGTGAGTGGGGGCAATCCGAGCACGACTCTGATGTTCCTCGGTTTCGCCGTGGCGATGAACTTTTTCTCCTACTTCTTCAGCGACAAGATCGCCCTGAAGATGTCCGGCGCCCAGCCGATGGAGGAGTCCGAGCATCCGCAGTACTTCCAGATGGTGCGTGAACTCTGCCAGCGGGCCGAGATCCCGATGCCGAAGCTGTACGTGATCCCGCAGGAACAGCCGAACGCGTTTGCCACCGGCCGCAACTACAACCACTCGGCGGTGGCGGTCACCGCCGGCATCACCAGGCTGCTCTCGACCGACGAACTGCGCGGCGTGGTCGCCCACGAGCTCGCCCACATCAAGCACCGCGACATTCTGATCCAGTCGGTGGCCTCGACCATCGGCGCCGCGATCACCTACATCGGCTACATGTTGATGTGGTTCGGTGGCGACAACAACTCGCCACTCGGCTTGATCGGGGCGCTGGCGATGGTGCTGCTCGCCCCGCTTGCCGCCGGGATCATCCAGATGGCGGTCTCACGGCAGCGCGAGTATGCGGCCGACGCCGGCGGGGCCGCGATCTGCGGCAACCCGGAATCGCTGGCCTCGGCGCTGCTCCGGCTCGAGCAGGGCGCGGCCGAGATTCCGATGCGCGGCCGGGTGAACGAGTCCTCCGAACCGCTCTACATCGTCAAGCCGTTCAAGGCGAAGGGGCTGGCCGGTCTCTTTTCGACCCACCCGCCGATCGAGGAACGGGTGAAGCGCCTCCGCCAGATGCGCCCCTCTCTTTAAGGGCGGGTGGTCCGGCGGGACCACCAGCGTCCCGCTGGCGGCGTCATTCGCTTGACGGTTTGGGAACGTACAAAAGTACGCCCCCTGCACCGTCTGCACTCAAGTCCTTGCCAGCGAACCGCTGGAGGCCCCGGCGGACCACCCGCCTCCGGCTCTAGTCCTCGGCAGCCACCCCCTGAGTCTCTGCAGTGAACCACCCGCGAGGCATTCCGGGCGTTTGACCAGCCGTGGAGGGTGGGGCCGACCAGTGCCTAATCGGGCACCTGAGGGCCCCACCGGTGGGTTTGTCGGACGGGCCCCACCGGTAGGGGTTTTTCTTGGTCAGGGGTTTTGGTTGTCGATTTCGCGCAGAACTTCGGCCAGGACCACCGCGTTGTTGTGCTGCTCGTCACGCCAGGCAAAGAGCAGGGTGATCGTGTCGGCGCCGCTCTGGCGGGCCTTCTCGAGCAGATCCTCCAGCTCGTCACGATGGTCCTCGAGCTCGGCCAGGTAGTGGTCGTGGAACTCCGGGAACGAGTCCGGGCCGAGTTCGTGGAACTCATGCCGGAGGGCGTCACTGGGGGCGACTTCCCTGACCCACTCGTCGAGAGCGGCCTTCTCCTTTTTCATCCCGCGCGGCCAGATCCGGTCGGCCAGGACCCGGAATCCGTCCTCGTTCGTGTGGTTTTCGTAGATGCGCCTGGTCTGGATCTTCATCGGTTGCGGCCCTCGTTCCGTCGTTGCCGGCTGTGCAGGAAGACCGTGGGTCCTCGCCTACGGCCCTGATCCCCTGTACCCGCTTCGGTCGGATCGGACACGATTCAGGATGCCATCCCCGCAACCTTGGCGCAGGCGCTACACTTTATGAAGCAGGTAATCCAGATAGAGATTTAGGGGTTTACGGATGGCACCGGAAACGCGCGAGCAGATCAAGATCGAGGAAATCACTCCCCGTGAGGCGTACGAAGAGCTTCAGGGCGGTGGCGTGAAGCTGATCGACACCCGCGAACCGTACGAGCACGCCGAGGTCCGGATCGAGGGCAGCACCCTGATCCCGCCCGCCTTCATCGCCGAACGGATCGCCGGCAGCGCCGCCAGGGACGACCGTGTGATCCTGCAGTGCCGCTCCGGGGCCCGGTCTGCGGCTGCGGCCGAGGTCCTGGTCGAGATGGGTTACACCGACGTGGTCAACATGGCCGGTGGCATCCTCGAGTGGGAGGCCCAGGGCCTGCCGGTCGCATCGGACTCGGCGCTCACCGCCGAGCAGCGGGACCGGTACTCCCGCCACACCCTGCTGCCGGAGGTCGGGGTGGACGGCCAGGTCAAGCTTCTGAACGCCAAGGTGCTCCTGCTCGGCGCCGGCGGGCTCGGCGCCCCGACCGGGCTCTACCTGGCCGCTGCCGGAATCGGCAAGATCGGGATCGTCGACGACGACGTGGTCGACGCCTCGAACCTGCAGCGCCAGGTGATCCACAACACCGAACGGATCGGCCAGCCCAAGTCGAGTTCGGCCCGGCAGACGATCGAGGCCCTGAACCCGGACGTGGAGGTGGTCGAGTACAACTTCCACCTGAACGCGTCGAACATCCTCGAGGTGATCGCCGGGTACGACATCATCGTCGACGGGGCCGACAACTTCCCGGTCCGCTACCTGCTGAACGACGCCTCGGTGCGGCTGAAGAAACCTGTGGTTTCCGCCTCCATCCTCTCGTTCGACGGCCAGATCTCCACCTTCGTCCCGTATGAGGGTCCCTGCTACCGCTGCCTCTACCCGACCCCGCCACCGCCGGAGCTCGCCCCGAGCTGCTCCGCCAACGGTGTGCTCGGGGTGATGGCCGGACTGATGGGGATGCTCCAGGCGAACGAGGTGATCAAACTGGTGCTCGGTATCGGCGAGCCGCTGGTCGGCCGCCTGCTGCTGTACGACGCCCTCGGCACCCGCTTCAACGAGCTCAAGGTGCGCCGTGACCCGGAATGCCCGATCTGCGGCCCCGATGCGCCCGAGATCCCCGAGTCGGAGATGGGTCAGTTCCCCGACTACGAAGCGTTTTGCGGCGGCTATGTGGGTTCGTAAACCTGCCCTAAGGCACACCGGGTCAACCCCTCCAATCATTTAGGATCGATTCCATGCCGTCTGTGAAAGTTCCCCCCGTCCTGCGTCAGCACACCGGTGGCGCCACCGAAGTCGAAGCCGCCGGCGTCAGCATCGGCGAAGTCCTCAACGCCTTCGCGACCGAGTATCCGGATACCAAGGCGCAGCTCTTCTCCGACGAGGGCGATCTCAACCGGTTCGTCAACGTCTATCTGAATGACGAGGACGTGCGGGTTCTGGATGGACTCGAGACCGCGGTCGGAGACAGCGACACGGTGATGATCCTGCCGGCGATGGCCGGCGGCTCGGCCTGACGACCGTCCGCTCCGGGCCGCACGGCTCAGCTTCCCGGCAGGGAATCCGCGTCGGGTCCGAGGTCGCTGAGGAGCTCGCCCGCTCGTTCGGCCGCCGAGGCCGGGACGTAGATGTCGCGTCCACCCGCGGCGAGAAAGTCGGGAACGTCGGCGCTGCCGCTTCGCTTGATCAGGCAGGGGATCCCTTCCTCCCTGAGGATCTGCTCCATCAGTTCGGCCTCCGCCTGATGGGGAGCCCAGGCGACCTTGACCGGCTCCGGGGCCTTCTCGCTACCGCGTCTGAAGATCGACATCCTCGACCCTGCCGTCCCGGATCCTGAATCCTCGAACGTACGGCTCATCCGGATTCTCGAGGGAGACGATCAGGTAGATCGAGTCCGGCCAGCCGATCGCCAGGTTTATGTCGGTCTGGGATGGGTAGGCCGCAGTTCTCGTGTGAGAGTGGTAGATCCCGACGATTGACTCGCCGGCCTCCTCGATCCGGTTCATCAACTCAAGCTGTTCCCGCGGGGCGATCGAGTACCGGTAGGGACTCTTCTCGGCGTTCTCCGCCCGGTAGACGGTGCTCGCCATGTCACCCTCGCCGCCGAGAAGTCCGCAGCACTCGTTGGGGCTGTCCTCCACGGCATGCGTGATCATCTGGTCGAGAAGTTCCTGCGAAACCTTCACGCTTCTACCACCAGTTGGTCGCGTCCACGTCGCCGAGTTCCTCGATCGACTTGGTGTAGACCCCGGAGGAGAGGTACTTCCAGCCGCCGTCCGGGACCAGGAAGACGATGTTCCCCGACTCGAGTTCACCGGCGATCCGTACGGCGATCGCGGCGACCGCACCGGCCGAGACTCCGGCGAAGATGCCTTCGTCCTCGAGCAGGCGCTTGGTCCAGACGATCGCGTCCCGGTTGGAGACCATGATCTTGCGGTCCAGCAGAGAGAGGTCGATGATCGGCGGGATGAACCCGTCATCGAGCGAACGCAGGCCCTGGACCAGTTCACCCTGCAGCGGTTCGGCGGCAACGATCCTGGTCTCCGGGTTCGCTTCCTTCAGGCGGCGGCCGTTACCCATCAGGGTGCCGCCGGTACCGAGTCCGCCGACGAAGGCGGCCACCTCCTCGAGTTCCTCGAGGATCTCGACCGCGGTGCCGTTGTAGTGGGCATCCGGGTTGGCCTCGTTCCCGTACTGGTAAGGCATGTAGTACTGCGAATCCTCGGCCAGCTCGAGGGCCAGCTCGACCGCGCCGTTGGAACCCTTGGCGCCTTCCGAGTACACGATCTCGGCGCCGTACATCTCGAGTAGCTGGGTGCGCTCGGCGGTGACGTTGTCCGGCATCACAACCTTGAGTGGGTAGCCCTGGCGCCGGCAGATCATCGCCAGCGAGATCCCGGTGTTGCCCGAGGTGGGCTCAAGGATGGTCTGGCCGGGCCCGATCGCCCCGGTCTCCTCGGCGGCCTTCATCATCGAACGGGCGACCCGGTCCTTGACCGACCCGGTCGGGTTGGCCGACTCGAGCTTGGCGTAGATCCGAACCCCTTCCCGGGGTGAAAGTGTCGGCAGTTCAACCAGCGGCGTGTGGCCGATCGAGTCGACGATGTCGGTGAAGATGCCACCGCAGGGCTTGTTGAGGAGGTCGTAGTAAGGATTCATGCTATTGCCTGATCCCTGATCGGGATACGGTCCTTCAGAGAGTGTAAGGCACCGATTGCCAAATATGGCCGGACTTCGTGCGATACTGGACCGGCTCCGCCGAAAACTACCCCGTTCGGGAGGAAACACGCAATGAAGAAGTCTCGTTTGGTTGCGCTGGTCACGGCCGTGATGGCTGTTGCCGCGCTCAGTTTTGCCGCCGGTTGCGGCAGCAGTGACGACAACAGCTCTGGCTCGGGCCTCGACAGCGAACTGGTCAAGGCCGGGACTCTCACCGTTGGTTCCGACATTCCCTACCCGCCGTTCGAGTTCGGTGATCCGCCCGGTTACAAGGGATTCGACATCGATCTGGTCAACGAGGTAGCCAAGCGGATGGGGATCGAGAACGTGGCGATCAAGCCGACCTCGTTCGACACGATCTTCACCAGCGTGGCCCAGGGCAAGTTCGACCTGGTCGCTTCCGCCGCGACGATCACCAAGGAGCGTGAGCAGACCGTGAAGTTCTCGCAGCCCTACTACGAGTCGGAGCAGGCGCTGCTGGTCCCGGATGGATCCGACATCAAGACCGTCGATCAGCTTGAGGGCAAGAACGTCGCGGTTCAGGACGGCACCACCGGCAAGGATTTCGCCGAGAACGAGACCGGTGCCTCCCAGGTTCGTGGCTTCCCGAACGGCCCGGCGGCGATCGCCGCGCTCAAGGCCGGCCAGGTCGACGCGACCATCATTGACCGCCCGGTTGCCGAGGATGCGGTCGCCAAGGGGCAGACCGGTTTCGAGATCGCATCCGTGATCCCGACCGGCGAGTTCTACGGTTTCGCGATGGCCAAGGACACCCCGGAGCTGGAGAAGGCGGTGAACAAGGCGCTGTCCGAGATCAAGGAGGACGGCACCCTGAACAAGCTCTACCAGCAGTGGTTCAAGGTGGATGCGCCGAAGAGCCTGATGGAGCACACCACCTCCGAGGGCGTGGCGATCGACTGATCAGGGCCGATCCAGACGGAAGGCCGGCGTCGATCCCGACGCCGGTCCTCCGTTCACGGACCGTCATTGCGGTCCGTCACGAAAGCACCGGGCCTCGGCCCGGTGCTTTCCTCTTTGCAATTCCGACGGGCGGGGGCTGTAGATTGGCGGAAGGCGTCGGAGAGCGTCCGACCTCGAGCGGTTGAGGAGGGAAGATGGGCGAGTTTTTCAACACTTTTTTCGATTTCTCCCTGATGGGGAAGGAGTTCGGGGGAGCGCTCGACGCTTTCTGGATGACGGTCAAGGTCTTCCTGCTGGCCGGGGTCCTGTCGCTCGCCTGGGGTCTCGTACTCGGCGTCCTCCGGCAGCTTCCGGGTAAGTCCGCGGCACCGATCCGGTGGCTGACCATCGCCTACATCGACTTCTTCCGTGGCGTTCCGTTGCTGCTGGTGATCCTGCTCACCTCCGGCGGGCTCGGCACGCTTGCGGCCAACGGCGTGATCCCCAAGTCGATCGGGATCCCCCAGTGGTTCGGCATGACCGACCCCTACTGGTACGGCGTGCTGGCGATCACCCTGACCTACGGCGCCTACATGGCCGAGGTCTACCGGGCCGGGATCGAGGCGGTGCCCCGGGGCCAGATGGAGGCCGCCCGGTCACTCGGGATGAGTCACGGGCAGGCGATGCGGTTCGTGATCGTGCCGCAGGCGGTCCGCAAGGTGATTCCACCGCTGCTCAACGACCTGATCGCCCTGATGAAGGACACCGCGCTGGTCTCGGTGATCAGCCTGGTCGAACTGGTCAAGTTCTCCCAGGACGTCTACTCCGAGACCTTCAACCCGTCGCTCTACATCCTGGCCGCCGGCTTCTACCTGCTGTTGACGATTCCGCTGGCCCGGCTGGTGGACGTTCTGATCAAACGACAGGAACAGAAGTTCCAGAGGGGGATGCCATGAGCGGGGGAATCCTCGAGGTCGAGGGGCTGCGGAAAAGCTACGGGTCACTCGATGTGCTGCAGGGGATCGACCTCTCGATCCAGAAGGGGGAGGTCGTCTGCGTGATCGGCCCCAGCGGATCCGGCAAGAGCACCGTGCTGCGTTGCCTCAACCTGCTTGAGCTGCCGGACGCCGGACGGATCAGCCTCGAAGGAACCGAGGTCTTCGCCGACGGCAAGACCAGCGGCCTCGACACCCTGAGGCGGGAGGTCGGGATGGTGTTCCAGTCCTTCAACCTGTTCCCGCTCAAGTCGGCCCGGGAGAACGTGACCATCGCCCAGCAGCAGGTCCTTGGCCGCAGCAAGACGGAAGCGAACGAGAAAGCGGTTGACCTGCTGACCAAGGTCGGTCTCGAAGAAAAGCTGGACGAGTATCCCGACCGCCTCTCGGGTGGCCAGCAGCAGCGGGTGGCGATCGCCCGGGCCCTGGCGATGGACCCGCAGGTGATGCTTTTCGACGAGGTCACCTCGGCCCTCGATCCGGAGCTGGTCAAGGGGGTGCTGGACGTGTTGCGAGGCCTGGCCGATTCGGGGATGACCATGATCTCCGTGACCCACGAGATGAACTTCGCCAAGGAGGTGGCCGACCGGGTCATCTTCATGGACGGCGGAGTGATCGTCGAGGAGGGCGAACCGGTCGAGGTCCTGGACAACCCCAAGCAGGCGCGCACCCAGCAGTTCCTCGGCCTGGTTCTCGATCACTGACCGTCCCGACCGCGGGAGCCACCGCTACCTGACCGGGACGGCGCTGTTATAGATTTGTGCCCTTCGGGCACGAAGGCATGTCAAATGGACTGGAGAGATTCATCGTGAGAAGGTTTTTTGTGGCGGTAACGGGGTTCATAGCGGCAGTTTCGATGGTGGCGGCCGGGATGATGGTGACCGCCACGATGGCCGGCGCTGCGGGTACGGTCAAGATCAGCGGCAAGACGTTCCGCTTCGGCAAGCGGTACCCGGTCCTGATCAATGCGTTGGTGAGAGTGCGGGAGTACCCGGATATCTGGGCGCTTTCCGACCAGAAGGGTGACTACGAACTGACCGTGCCGGACGATGCCAACGTCACCCCGTACATCGTCAGCGGCTGGAACGGCAACTACAAGAACCCGTTGATCGATCCGCTCGATCCGAACACCCAGCACTACAACTCGATCGACCTCCAGACCTTCCACACCCGGGGGGAGGACATCGTCAACGCCAACTTCCAGACCCCGACCGACTTCGAGTACAACTCGCTGAAGGCCCTGCTGAAGGTCAAGGCAGATGCCAACGGACGACCGCAGCAGTGTGTGATCGTGACCACCTCCTCGGCCCGCAACGTGCGTGGCGTCAGCTACGACGAGTACTGGGACAACACGCCGCATGGAGTCGCCGGAGCGACCTCCCGCACCGTTCCGGGGAACCTGCTGCCGAGTTACTTCAACGACGCGGTTCTGCCCGACCCGAACCAGACATCCTCTTCGCATGACGGCGGGATCATCTGGGCGACCGTGCCGACCGGCACCTACCGGGTGATCACCGAACATCCGACCACCCGTTTCGCCAGTTTCCTCGCCACCTGCGCTCCGGGCCGGGTGGTGAATGCGAATCCGCCGTGGGGTGCGTATGAGCTGTCCGAGGGCGAGCAGCCTCTGGCGGCATCGAACGTCGCGGCGAGCCTGAAAGGCGCGAAGGTGGTCCGCAAGGGCCAGAAGCGACTGGCGGTGCTGCGGTTTGAGGTCGGTGAGGCGATCGGGGCGAAGATCGGCATCGGCCGGACGGTGAATCAGAGCGGCTTCGGCGCCGCCACCCGGAAGCTCGCTTCGAGGCCGGCTCCGCCTGAAGTTGCCGGGATTCAGACGGTGAAGGTTCCGCTGAAGACGAAGGCGAAGGCCGGCAGGGCAAAGGTCACCGCGATCCTGACCGATGCTTCCGGGATCTCGTTCACGTACACCAGGTCGGTCAAGGTCCCGAAGCTGCCGAAGAAGAGCCGCTAGGTCTAGATCTAGAGCTCTTCCGGCGGATTCATCGGCAGGGCATCCGTCTGGGGCCGGGTCTGGTCCCGCAGGTAGTCGTGCCACATCGCTTCGATCTCCCGCAGCGGAAGTTCGAAGGCCGCCTCCAGGTTCGCTGCCGGCCCGTCCCGCCTGAGCCGTGCGACCAGCAGCTCGCAGGCACCGCCGCCACGGTAGTCCTCCAGCAGATCGAAAATGGTGCCGCCGAGGATGATCGCATCCCGCCGCGAGGGCGGGAAGGATGGCCGCGAACCTTCGCGAAGTCGCCGGATCACCGCTGCCCGGAAGTAGTCCACCTGACGGGAGAAGTGCTGGGCGCCACCCTGGACCAGCCAGGCCCAGTTGAGATAGCGAAAGAATCGGGACGGGGTCCAGGGGGGCGGGATCGAGTCGTTGTTCGCGGCCAGCACGATCTGGGTGTACAGCCGTTCGGCCGTCCCCCGAAGGGCTTCCAGTGAGGCCTCCCCGGCGGCCCGCCGGGTGCTGGCCTTTTCACCGAGGACATGGACCTCGGTAGCCATCGCCCAGCCGGCCAGATAGCGGCGACCTGCCGGAGCGGCCGACCAGCGAACGAACGGCAGAAACGGATGGGCGGCATTGAGCCAGGCTGCGGAGGGGTGAACCACCACCGTGATTCCGCCCGGGACCCATTCGAACCGGTCCTCCAGCTTCAGGCTGAGATCCTCGAGCCGGTCCACGACCTCCTCGGCGAAGCTTCGATCGGCATCGTCGTGGCGGGCGCTGAAGGTGAGCGAGGTGGTTTCGGTCCAGGTCACACCGGGAACCTACTTGGAAGATGACTTTGATCACCCGAGCCAGAGCGTTCGGCAACAGACCGGGCGGTGGGATCTCGTCGCCCTTCCGACTTGAGTGGTTGGGCCGGGAGATGGAGGTTTTGTTGCCCTTCCCCAGCCACACCGCCAAAACCCCCATCACCCGACCGTCAACAGGGCTCGTGGGACAAAGAACTCAGTGAACGTGAACAACCCCACTTCGGGCGCAGAGGGCTACTTGAGCGTGTCTCCGGCGGGTGGCCGGGTTTTTTGCTTTTGGCACCGAGCGGGAGCGAATGCCAAAAGAAAAAACGTGGACAGGACCCGCCGGCCACCATGGCTGGTCCCGAACCGTGAACCCTGGCAATCAAGAGGAGGTCTGTCCGCTCAGTAGTGCGACAAACCTCCTCTCGATGCTTGGGGGCGTCTAGGCGAGTACCGGGACTCTGTCGCTCTGGCAGATCGAGCGGATCTCGTTGCTGGCGAACTCGAACTCCTCGTCGGACATCACCGGCGTGCCCTCGAACGGAAGATCACGGTCGATCTCCGCCCAGGCGGGGCCGTGATACTCCTCACGCACCCGGACCGTCACCGGCCGCGGGATGCGGTGGACCCTGAGCAGTACCAGCTGAAGCGGGGTGCGAGGCTGCCAGCTCAGGCGCTGCTGCGCATAATCGTTGGTCCAGATGTAGAACGGCGAGAGTGAATCCATCACCTTGGGGCTCTCGATCGTGATCTCCTCGGCAACCTCGGCCCAGGCGCGGATCCGGACCCGTTCCGGCTGCGGAATCCCGCCGTCCTGGAGCAGAGCCCGGGCCGGCGGTTCCTCGTCCGGCCAGACTCCCTCTTCGAGGGCCCGGTCGAGTTCCGGGTGGTGGGAGGCGCGAACCAGATTGTTTCGCTGGTGATCGAAAGTCGGGTAGAGGAAGAACCGGTCGTGATCGAGTTCGAACGGAGCGTTGTCCTCGGCCAGGTCGGCCCGGCGAAGCGTTAGAAGCTGCTCGCCTTCGGACAGGGCCCGCACGGTGACGGCCCATTCCTTGAATGCAATTGGCATAGGTGTATTCGGGGGGGGTAGGTTGACACGGACAGCTAACGGGGCCGCCCGGAGCGTTGTCCAACCGCCGAAGGCACCGTAGGATGGCGGACCATACAGAACGGTTTCCTGCAAAGCAAGGGATCTGTGACCGCCATCACACTGTGCTCCCGGTGCGGTAGTGAGCCCGGGAACGGTCAGCAGCGATCCAGCCGCAGCAGATTCCCCGGCTCGGCGCGGGCTTCCCAGCCGTTCGGGAGATACAGGGTTGCCTCGCCCAGGTCGATCGTTGCGGGACCACGATGCAGCTCATCCGCCGAGGCCCCCGGGGTGAAGCCGGGACCGGGCTCGATTCGACGTCGACGGACCGTGACCAGTTCCATTTCCGTGCCGGGATCGGTGTAGCCGTATCGGGCTTCGTGCTCGGCTTCGAAGAGTTCGCGGAGGCGACCGGCGCGGGGTCGGTTTCCCGGCTCCGGGTCACTTACCGTGAGCTCGAACGACTGGCCCCGGTAGCGCAGATCCCAGCTCACCTCGTCGGTGTCACCGGCGAGTTCGGCCAGGGTTTCGTCGTCGAGGTCGTCCCCGGCCAGCAGCACCGAACGGACGGTATCCACCCGGCGGTCAGCGGCGGCCAGGCCGAGCGCACTGAACACCCCTCCGGTGCGGGGCACCAGGATCCGGTCGATGCCGAGCTCGTCGGCGATTCCGGTCGCGTGGAGGGGTCCCGCGCCACCGAAGGCGAGCAGTGTGAAGCGGCGAGGATCGAGGCCCCGCTGGACCGACGCCACCCTGAGGGCCCGGACCATCTCCGCGTTGGCGACCCGGATGATCCCCTCGGCACAGCCTTCGGCGGTCAGCCCGAGCTCAGCGGCGAGAGCGTTGATCGCGTCCGCGGCGCGGCCCGGATCGAGCTTGACCCCTCCCGAAAGCGGCGTTTCCGGATCGAGCCGCCGGAGCAGCAGGTTGGCATCGGTGACGGTTGGATCGGTGCCTCGCCCGTAGCAGGCCGGACCGGGATCGGCCCCGGCCGAGTGCGGCCCGACCCGCAGCGCTCCGCCACCGTCCCGCCAGGCGATTGAACCACCCCCGGCCCCGACCGTATCGATGTCGACCATCGGCAGAGCCAGTGGCCGACCGGCGATTCGTTTGCTTCCGGTCTCGTGGACCGCGCCATCCTCGACCACACAGACGTCGCAGGAGGTGCCACCCATGTCGAAGCAGAGCAGGTTCGGTTCGGCGGCCAGCCTGGAGATCATCGTGGCCGCGGCTGCTCCGCCGGCCGGACCCGAGAGGACGGTCAGCGCGGCGTGGCCGGCGGCATGGCCGAGGCTGGTCAGACCACCGCTCGACTGCATGATTTCCGGTTCCGGGAGGCCCTCCAGGCGGGTACGTTCGCGGAGCCGCCCGAGATACCTGCCGAGCAAGGGGGAGAGGGCCGCGTCGATCTCGGTGGTCGCGGCCCGCTCGTACTCTCGAAACGTCCCGACGACCTCATGGGAAAGCGAGATGTGGAGTCGTTCTCCGAACCGCTTCCTGACTGCCCGGCCGAGCCTGGCCTCGTGTTCGGGGAAGCGGTAGGAGTGAAGCAGGCAGATCGCCACCGACTCGATCTCGAGATCGTCCAGCCGGTCGAGGACCCGATCGATCTCGGCCTCGGAGAGCGGGACGAGCACCCCCGTCGGGCCGCAGCGCTCGTCCACCTCGATCCGGTTCCCGACCGGGACCAGGGGAGGTGGGTGCGAAGCGCGAAGGCGGTAGAGCGAGGCCCGGTCCTGTCGGCCGATCTCGACCAGGTCGGCGAAGCCGCGAGTCGTGATCAGCGCGGTGGGGGAGGTCTTCGATTCGAGCAGGGCGTTGGTTGCGACGGTCATGCCGTGGGCGAGGTGACCGATCCGTCCGGGCTCGGCGCAGGCCCGGTCGAGCGCCACCCGAATCGCGGTCATGACCCCCTCGGACTGGTCCCGGGGTGTGGTCGGGGCTTTGGCCGTGAACACCGTGCCGTCAAGCGAGAGCACCGCGTCGGTGAAGGTGCCGCCGACATCCACCCCGAGGATTCCGCCGGCCGCTGAGGGGACGGGTTCAGGGCTTCCCAAAGCCGCCCCCTCCCGGTGTCTCGATCCGGATTCGATCGCCCGGCTCGAGCCGTCCCGAGTCCTTCGGGTCGAGTTCGATCGGCTCTCCGGACCCGGCTCGATTCAGGACGTTCCGACCCGGCGCACCCGGCTCCCCGCCGTCGGCTCCGGGAGGTCGGTGGCGGCGCCGTTCCGTCAGGAGCGCGAACTCCATCGGCTCGGTCGCCTCAAGTTCACGGACGATTCCGCGTCCGCCCGGACGGAGCCCCCGTCCGCCGGAGTCACGGCGGATCGAGTACTCGACCGCCAGCAGCGGAAACTCGATCTCCATTGCCTCGATCGGGGTGTTCAGCGTGTTCGACATCGCCACGTGGACCGCCGACGGACCGGGGCCGTCCGGGCCACCGCCCTGGCCGCCGCCGATCGTCTCGTAGTAGGTGAACCGGTCGTTGCCCAGGGTCAGGTTGTTCATGGTGCCCTGGCCGAGCGCGCAGCCGAAGGCAGCCAGACAGAGATCGGCGACCCGGGATGAAGTCTCCACGTTGCCTGCGACCACCGCATGGGGCGGGCCGGCGTTCAGCAGGCTGCCCGGTGTGGCGACCACTTCAACCGGCCGGTACGCCCCGGCCGATGCCGGGATGTCAGGGTCGGTGAGCACCCGGACCGCGAAGAAACAGGCCGACTCGGTAACCGCCACCGGGCAGTTGAGATTGCCCTCGTCCGCTTCGGCGGAACCGGTGAAATCGAACCTGATCGAGTCGCCATCAACGGTCGCCCGCAGTTGAAGCTCGATCTCGCCGGCCGGCCCTTCGAGCACGTCACGGGCGAATCTCTCGCCGTCCTCCATCGCCTCGATCCGGTCCCGGGTGCGTTCTTCCGCGTAGTCGAGGACGTCCCGCATCCCGGCCAGCAGGGTCCGGTGTCCGTGGCGTCGGCCGAGCTCGATGAGCCGGGATGTTCCGGTCCGGTTTGCGGCGAGCTGTGCCCTGAGGTCGGCCCGCCGCTGCTCCGGCTGGCGCATCTTCGCGGTGACCTCCGCGACTGCCTCCGCGTCCAGCACCCGGGGCGGGATCACCACGCCCTCGTCCGCCAGGGTCCGGGAGTCGGCCGGCATCGATCCCGGGGTGCTTCCGCCGACGTCGGCGTGATGCGCCCGGTTGGCGACGAATCCGAGCAGGTCCATCTCGGAAAAGACCGGTGTGATCACGGTGATGTCCGGCAGGTGGGTCCCGCCGGAGTACGGATCGTTGAGAAACCAGGAAACGCCGGGCCGGTGTTCGAACTCGAGCACCGCCCGGACCGCGGCCGGCATCGAGCCGAGGTGGACCGGGATGTGCTCGGCCTGCATCACCATCTCCCCGTTCGGGTCGAAGATCGCTGCCGAGCAGTCGCGACGCTCCTTTATGTTGGCCGAGTGCGCCGCCCTGATCAGGGCGGCGCCCATTTCCTCGCAGACCGAGGCGAGTCCTCCCGCCATGATCTGGACCGCGACCGGATCGGCCATCTCACTCCCAGCGCCGGGTCTCGATTTCCCCGTCGGGCAGCCAGATCAGGTGGATTCCGTCGAGCGCCGGGTCGGTCCCGGGAAAGTCCCGGCGGCGATGGCCACCCCGGGACTCCTCGCGGGACGCCGCGGTGGCCCCGATCGCGCGGGCCAACGGGTACCGGTTCTGCGCCAGATGGGCCAGTCCGGCGCGATCCCTGAGCGGCCCCGCGAACCGCCAGACGTCGGCCCGGTCCTCGATCGTCGGTGGGCCGAACTCCCAGCCCGGAACTGGCGGCGGGGGGCCGTCGGACCGTTCGGCCAGCGCGGCCCGGGCCGCTCTCCGCCCGAAAACGAAGCACTCGGTCAGCGAGTTGGAGGCAAGCCGGTTGGCGCCGTGAAGCCCGGTGCAGGCGCACTCCCCGGCGGCGTAGAGACCGTCGACCGTGGTCATTCCGTTCAGGTCGACCGCGATCCCGCCCATCATGTAGTGGGCGCCGGGCGAAATTGGGACCGGACTGCGCTCCGGGTCGAGACCGGCCCGTTCCAGCAGCTCGAACACCGAAGGGAAACGTCCTCTCGAAACCTCCCGAAGATCGAGTCTGATCTCACCGCCGGTCCGGTCCGCCCGGTCGAGGATTGCGGCGGTCACATCGTCGCGGGGAGCCAGTTCGTCGGTGAACCGTTGACCCGAGTTGTCGAGCAGGGTGGCTCCCTCGCCGCGGATCGCTTCGGTGATGAGTGCCCCGTCGAAGGGGGTGTCCGGGGCGGAGAGACAGGTCGGGTGAAACTGGCAGAACTCCAGGTCGGCCAGCTCGGCCCCGGCGGCGGAAGCCAGGACCGGCCCCGCCCCGATCGCTCCCCACGGATTCGAGGTTCGACGCCAGAGAGCGGCGGCTCCACCGGTGGCCAGCAGGGTGGCCCTGGCCCGAACCCTGCCCCGATCGGTGATCACCCCGTGGCAGCGGTTGCCGTCGCTCCAGAGGGACGTCGCCGACGTTTCCTCGATCACCTCGATCCGGCTTTCGGCAGCGACCAGCCGGGCCAGGGCTCCGGTGATCTCGCGTCCGGTCTGGCTGCCGCCGGCGTGGATGATCCGGCGCACCGAGTGGCCGCCCTCGAGCGCCAGCGAGAGCGATCCGTCCGTTTCCCGGTCGAACCTCATTCCGCGCTCGATCAGGTCGTTGACGATGCCGGGAGCCTCTTCGGTCAGGATCTCGACCGCGGCGGTCCGACACAGCCCTCGTCCCGCCGTGATCGTCTCGGCCGCATGCCGGGCTGGTGAATCCTCGGGGTCGAGTGCGGCGGCGAGCCCGCCCTGGGCGTGAAAACTGGCGCTCTCGGCCAGTGGCTTTCTCGAGATCAGGCAGACCGTGCCACCCGCTTCGGCAGCGCAGAGCGCCGCCCAGAGGCCGGCCGCTCCGCCACCCACGATCGCCAGATCGCAGTGCGCCAGATCCGGCCCTTGACCTCCGTCGACCACTTATCGGCCGGGATCGGTGGCCGACTCGGCTTCGTGGCGGGCCAGATCCTCGAGCTGTTCCAGGGTCAGGCCTTCCTCCAGTCCGCGTGCGATCAGGTCGGCTTCACGTTCGGTCTTCACGACCTCGGCCGCCCGGGCCGACAGGCGGGAACGGTCGAACCGTCCCTCGCTGGCCATCTCGGTGGTCATCTGACCCAGGTCGAGCAGGCCTTCGCGACGCAGCTCGTCGAGCTCCTCCAGATGATCACGCATCGCCCTGCGTTCACGGCCGGTCTGACCTTTCCGTCCGAACAGGGCCATCAGGAATCACCTCGGTCCTGGTTTGCCATTTCCTTGCGCAGAGCTCCGATCTGTCCCCTCAGCCAGGTTACGGCTGCCTGCCTGGCCTCGGCCTCGGATCGGTCCCCGGCCGGCGGAACCGGTGCCGGCGGCGCGGTCGAAGCGGCGGCGGACTCGGCCGCGGCAACCTTCTCCTCGGCTTCGCGGGCCTTGACTTCGATCTCCTTGAGTCGGGTCTCCGCGGTTACCAGGGCCTCATCCCTGGCCGCCTTCTCAGCCACGAGTTCGGCCTCGAGTGAGGCCACCCGGGCGGCCAGGACCCGGTCGCCTTCGCCCGGGTCTGCAGCACCCTCCGGGGTGGCTTCCCCCTGTTCAAGTTCGACCGCCAGGGCCGCATCCGCCTCGATCTCGGAGGCCTGGCTTCGCACCCAGGCAGTTGCCGCCTCACGGCCGGCGGCACTTTCCCGGGTCAGCCTGGTCTCGGCGGCGAGGGCGCGCTCCTCGGCCCCCGAGATCAGGCCGGCGGCAGACTTCAGCGCCGTTTCGAGGCCCTGGTTCGCGGTGGCCACCTCACGGGTGATCACCTCCAGCTCGGTCCGTGAATCGGTCTTCAGGGTTGCCCGGGCGGTTTCGATCGCCTGCCGGGCCCGGAGCTGGTCGGCCTCGATCCTCTCGGTGAGGCGGGTGAGCGGATCGGGGGCTTCCGGCGGGGCCTGGACCGGCTCGGCCTTGGCTGTCCGGGCCGCGACCGCCGGTGGTTCCGCGACTTCCGGGGTTGGCGGCGTGGCGACGGGGGACGGTGCTTCTGCCGGCGCAACCGGTTTCTCCGAAGCTTTCCGGGGCGCTCCTGTCGCGGCGACCGGAGCGGTAGCCGAGGGAGTCGGAGCCACGGTCGGCGGTTTTGCCGGGGTCGCGGGGGCGGCCGGTGCCTCCGGCTGGGCCTTCACCTGCGGGGCGGGTTGGGGAGAGGGCGAGGGCTTTTCCGGCGGCTCCGGTGGCGGGGGTGTGCGGTCCGGCTTCGGGGCCGGAGCGGCGGCGGCAGGCCGGCTCCCGGCCTCCTCCGGCTGCGTCCGGTAGGACGGAAGCAGATGTTCGTCGGTGTGGTCGCCGGGCGGACGGAGAACGTGTTCGGCGGTGTGTTCCCCGGTGATCAGGTCGTGCTCGGCGGTGAACTCGCCGGTCTGGGGAAGGTCATGTTCGGCGGTGTACTCACCGGTCGCCGGGTCCGGTTCGGGCCTTCGGTCGGGAACCTCAAGCAGTCCGAGTTCGCGTTCAACTTCGCCGACCTCGGCCGCGCCACGGGCCAGCAGGTTGTCGTCCCAGTCGCCCTGGACGTACATCCCGAGCACCAGCTCACCCAGCGCCTCACGGCGGTCGAGAAGCAGCTCTTCGAGCTGCCGCTGCTTCTTCTTCAGGGCACCCTTCCTCATCTGCTGCTCCCATCATTACCGAACTGGCGGCCGGATACCGCGCTCGGCTCGTGGTTGAACCCTGAACTTTCCGGCCGGTCACGGTCGAGGATGTCGCCGTACGCGATCGCGACCCGTCGGGCGAGACGCTCCGCCGACAGTGCTTCGGCCCGGATTCTGCCTGGTGTGCGGGGGTCGTCCCGGGCGAGCAGGCCGGCCGCTTTCTCACCCCAGATCCCGGGGTCGAACGCGGCGCAGTGGCAGTCCCGCAGGTCACGGAGAGCGTGGGGGGCGATGCCGACCGGGGTCGAAAGCACCGGGACGTCGCAGGCGAGGGCCTCCAGGCAGGCCAGCCCGAACCCCTCGTAGTCGGAGGTGACCAGGACCGCGTTCGCGGCGTTGATCCAGTCCGGCATCAGTTCCGGCTCGATCGATCCGCCGGAAAGGAGTTCGGCCCCGATGCGGTCGGCAACTTCACTTGCCCGGTCGAATCGCTTCTCGGGACGGGCGGGATTGGCCGGGAAGAAAAGGATCGGACGGTCGGGATCGAGCCCCAGCCGTTTCCGGGCCACCCGACGGTCCGTCGGCTGGAACCGGGTCAGGTCGCCGCCACAGGGCAGCACCGCGCTTCGGCCTTCGGGCATCGGCAGCCCGGGTCGGCCCGCCTCGGCGAAGAAGAGGGCACGGGAGACACCGGCCACGAGGTCGATCCGACGGGTGAGGAGGCGTGACGTCGGGCCGACGATCCGGTGTCGGACGTCGGTCCCGTGGAAGGTGACGATCAGAGGCCGGGCACCGGCAAGGAGCGCACACCAGCCGGCCAGACCGTAGTGGGCGTGGACGAGGTCGTATCTGGTGGTCTTCAGGCGTCGTCGGATCCGGCGGACCGCGGGAAGGTACTCCTTCTTGCCTGGCGGGAAACTGAGCAGATCGACCTCGATTCCGCCTGCCCGCAGGGCTTCAACCTGGTCGACGACCCAGCGGCCACGCTGCGGCGCCGAATCGTCAGGGCCGAAGTTCATCACCACAAGGACTCGCATCGGCGCGCAGGTTATCCGCATTCGCTTTTCGAGAGGGGATTTTTCGCTTTGTTGCGTCCGGCGTGACGAAGACGTGACCTCCCGGTCTTGTTCGGTGAGCGTCGCCCCCGGACGATCGGACGGCAAATCCGAAAAGGAGGTTTCAATGCTCTACCGAGTAATGGGAAGCACCCACGCCGCCGTGTACAGCGCCGGCAGATCCGCCCGGAATGCGGTCGGGGGACAGTCGGGCCAGGGGACGGTCGAGTACGTGGGCCTGATCCTGCTGGTTTCGCTCCTGATGGTCGGCATGGTCGCCGCGATGCGGGGATTCAGCGGTCGGCAGGGGACCGAACTCGCCGAACTGATCGTCGACAAGATCCAGGCGGCGGTCGACAAGATCTCGTTTCGTTGATCGCTGACCCTCGCTGCTGGAGCCGGAGGGGGCCGGACTGCCCGGCCTCCTTCGGCTTCTGGGACACTCTCCGGATGAGTGAAGATCCCCCGTCCCGCAGCCACGGCCGATCCCCATCCGACCTGCGTCCGACCTCGATCGAGCCCGGTTTCGTTGCCAGCGCCGACGGGTCTGCCCTGATCAGCGCCGGGGGCACCCGGGTGATCTGCACCGCTTCGGTTTCGCCCTCGGTGCCGAAATGGATGGAGGGTCGCGGCCGCGGTTGGGTCACCGCGGAGTACGCGATGCTCCCCGCATCGACCGGATCGCGGAAGGTCCGCGACATCGTCCGGGGCAGGCCGGACGGGCGCGGGGTTGAGATCCAGCGGCTGATCGGTCGCTCACTCCGGGTGGGCGTGGATTTCAAGGCGCTGGGCGAGCGTTCGGTGGTGATCGACTGCGACGTGCTCGAGGCGGACGGGGGCACCCGTTGCGCCTCGATCACCGGTGGCTGGGTCGCGCTCTGGCTGGCGCTGGAAGGCCTGAGGGCATCCGGCGAGATCGAACGGCACCCGTTGACGACCCAGGTCGCCGCGGTCTCGGTCGGCATGGTCGGCGGCAGGCCGCTCTGCGACCTCGACTACCCGGAGGACTCCTCGGCCGAGGTCGATGCCAACGTGGTGATGACCGGGGAGGGCGGACTGGTCGAGGTTCAGGCCACCGCCGAGCGGACGCCGCTCAGCCGCACCTCGCTTGACCAGCTCCTGGCTTTGGCCGAGGGCGGCATCGACCGGCTCCGTGAGCTTCAGCGTGAGGCGATCGGCCGGGAAACGTCGGCGGCGTGATCCTCGCCAGTTCCAACCCTCACAAGCTCGGCGAGTTCAGGGAGCTGCTGCCCGGGGTCGAACTCGAGCTCCTGCCGAGCGACTTCGTTTCGCCCCCGGAAACGGGCGACACCTTCGCCGAGAACGCACTGATCAAGGCTCACGCGGCCTTTCGGGTGACCGGTGGGCCGGTGATCGCCGATGACTCCGGGATCGAGGTTGAGGCCCTGGCCGGTCGGCCGGGGGTGCGGTCGGCCCGGTATGCCGGGGAGGACGCGACCGATGAGGAGAACCTCGCCCGGGTTCTGCGGGAGACTGCGGCAGCGGATGGTGGTGACCGGGCCCGATTCGTCTGTGTGATCGCCTTGATCGAGGAGTCCGGCCGGGAACGGCTGTTCAAGGGGGTATGTGAGGGGCGCTTGATCGGCGACCCGCGGGGCGAGCGCGGTTTCGGCTACGACCCCGCCTTCGTCCCGGACGGTACCGGTCCGGAAGACCAACGCACGATGGCCGAGCTACGGCCGGAAGAGAAGAACGCAGTCAGCCATCGTGGCCAGGCGGCGGGTGCCCTGCTGGCCGGGCTCGAGGCCTGACCGACGGATCAGTGCCGACCCGGATCGGCCCCCGAACCTCCGGGCAGGAGGTTCACGGCCGCGGCCAGCCCGACCGCGCAGACGGTAGCCCCGTATCCGGCATATCCGGCGATGAAGGTTCCGACTGCGGCGATCGCGCACACCGCGACCACAGCCAGCCAGGAGGCTCTTCCGAGAGACATGGCCGGTATGTTGCTACATCTTGGCTGGCATGAGTACTGAATCCGAGAATCCGGGCGACGGATCCCGGGCCGAGCCTGCGCGTCGCGCACTCGAAAGCCTGGCCGAAATGGAGCCGGAACTTCGCTCCGCGGCACTATTTGCCGGGAACGCGGCCGATGGCAAGCTGCTGGCTGCCGATGGAGACGCGGACTGGGTCAACCGTGCACGGGAGCTGGATGCGGCCGTTCGCGCTGCGTCCGAGGGCGAGTTCGACTCAGCCCATGTTGCCCTTGAGCAGGGAGAGGCATTCGTCCTGGCGGAGAGTGGGTACACGCTGGTCTGGACCACTGGGCGGTTCGTGCTGGCCTCGCTCACCCGGTTCGACGCACGCATGTGTCTGCGCGATCTGGCTGCGGAAGATCCCGGTCCGGGAGCGGAAAATTGAACCCGATCGGGGGAAGAGAACGGTGCTGAAGCCACATCGGGTCCTGGTCGACAAGGTGAATCTGTATGCCGACGAAGCGGCTGCGTTCCTCCGGCGGCGACGCCACAGCCGGCGCGAGTACGTGCGGATCGAGCATCGTGACGGAACCGGGCTCGATCTTCCGGTAGGGAGTGAACGTGCGGCAGCTGCCGTGGCCGCCGCGCGCCGCCTGCTCGGTCCCGACGGGGGCTGAATCAGGGCCTCGGCCGGAGTCCGGTTCCCGGGTTCCTGGCGGAACTGGCGGGATTGCCGGGTCGGGTGGCAGCAAACGGCGTCCGCATGCGGTGTTACCGTAGGCGCCATTCCCTAACTCCTGAGGAGGATTACTGACGTGACCAAAGCTGAGTTTCTCGAGAAGGTGGCCGCTGACGACCGCATCGGCAGCAAGAAGGCCGCGAGTGACGCGGTCGATGCAGTCCTCGAAACGATCACCGACATCCTGACCAGCGGCGGCGAAGTCAACTTCACCGGCTTCGGCAAGTTCCACGTGGCTGAGCGTTCGGCCCGCCAGGGTGTGAACCCCCGTACCCGCGAGCGGATCACGATCCCCGGTGGCAAGGTGCCGCGCTTCTCCGCCGGTTCCGCGCTGAAGAAGCAGGTCAAGGGCTGAGCCACTTCGCCGATCGCGCTGCGGCGCTCGTTGAGGAGCGCCGCAGCCAGATCTGTCTCGGTCTGGATCCGGATCCGGCTGCGCTCGGCGCAGCAGCGGGTTCCGGCATCCGGACCGAGGGCGTTGCCGCCGCGGTCCGGGCGGCCGAAGCGACCGCCGCCCACTGCTTTCGGCTGATCGATCTCGCCGGTCCCGCCTGCGTCGCGATCAAGCCTCAGCTGGCCTGCTTCGAGCGGCTCGGCTGGCCCGGCTGGCGGGCGCTCACCGAGATCTGTGAGGCTGCTCGGGCCGCCGGCCTGCTGGTGATAGCCGACGGCAAGCGTGGGGATGTCCCGGTTTCGGCCAGGGCCTACGGCCAGGCACTCACCGACGGAATTGAGTCGCCGTTCGGACACATCCCCGGTCTGGGAGCGGACGCCTTCACGGTTAACCCCCTGCTCGGGGTTGACGCGCTCGAGCCGATGTTCGAGGCAGCCGGACGGACCTGCGCGGGGGTCTTCTGCCTGGTCCGGACCAGTAATCCGGGTGCCGCGGACGTCGAGGATCTCCTCGCCGGTGATCGACCGGTACACGAGCATCTCGCCGGGATCGTCGATCGATTCAGCGACCAACTGAGTGGATCCGCCTCCGGGCTGAGCGGTGCCGGAGCGGTGGTCGGGGCGACCGAGCCCGGTCACATCGAACGTCTCCGTGCACTGATGCCGAGGGCGATCTTCCTGATCCCGGGCATCGGAGCCCAGGGCGGACGACCAGAGGATCTCGGCCCCGCTTTTGCGCCGGGAAGGGCAGCGGCCCTGATCGCGGCCTCACGGTCGATCGCCGGGGCTGATGACCCGGCCGCGGCGGCTGAGGAATTGCGGCGCCGGGTTTGGGCCGTATCCGGCGGCGCTGCGGTATAAGGTGCCGAACGAGCGGCCCGGTTGATCGACCGGAGTCCCGTCCCAGGATCCTGCCGTCAAACCGATGACGAACAAGAGCACAGCCATATCGCGTCTGCTGGCAGTTGCCGCCCTCGGAGCGGCGGCCGTTGCCGTGATCGTGGTGATCGGATCCGCCTCCGGCGGGGGCAGCGACGAGCCCGGCACCGGCCAGAAGGGCACTCCGGCAAAAACGCAAAAGAAGAAGGCCCGGACCAAGGCCCGCAAGTACAAGGTCAAGGAGGGCGACAGCCTGAGCGCGATCGCCGAACGGACCGGCATTCCGATTGAGCAGCTCGAGCAGCTCAATCCCGACCTCGATCCACAGGCCCTGACCGTCGGTCAGAAACTGAAGCTGCGTTGACCCGGCTGTTCACGCGGTGCGGTGCCAGGCTGTCGGTCGTCCTGACTGTCCTGGCGGCAGGACTTTCGATCCAGATGGTTTCGGCCCCGGCCGCCCTCCCGGCGGCTCCCGAAGGCCCCCGGATCGAGGCCAAGAGCTGGGTGCTGGTCGACTCGCGTTTCGGCGATGAACTCGCCTCGCACCGACCCCACGCCCGGCTGCCGATGGCCAGCACCACCAAACTGATGACCGCCTGGATTGCGCTCCACCGGCTCCCCCTGAACCGCCGGGTGCGTGCCGTCAGATACCACGGTGATCCGACCGAGTCGCTGATGGGCCTGAAGGCGGGCGAACGGGTCTCGGTCCGGGATCTGCTCTACGGCTTGATCCTGATGAGCGGCAACGATGCCGCCCAGACCCTGGCTGTGGCCACCTCCGGCTCGGTCCGCGGTTTCGTCGAGGAGATGAACCGGACCGCCGCGAGGATGGGCCTCGACGACAGTCACTACGAGAACCCGATCGGCCTTGACGCGCCGGACCACTACACATCCGCCTCCGACCTCGCGGTCCTCGCACGCAAACTGATGGCGATGCCGCGCTTCCGCCGGATCGCCCAGGCGCACGAGGCCCGGCTCGGAAGCCTCTCTCCACCGCGCACGATCGAGACCACCAACTCCTTTCTCACCGATTACTCCTGGGCCCGGGGCATCAAGACCGGACACACGCTGAAGTCCGGATTCAGTCTGGTCTCGGCGGGACGCAAGCGGGCCACCGAACTGATCGGTGCGGCGATCGGCGCTCCCACGATCACCGAACGCAACACGGGTTCGGCCCGCTTGCTGGAGTATGGCTTCGGCCTCTACCGCAAACAGTTGCCGATCCGCTCCGGAAGCCCCGTCGTCCGGGTCCCGGTGCGCTACGCCGGAGACGAAACAGTTCCACTGGTCGCTCGCCGCACAGTGAGGCTTGGCGTACGCGCCGACCAGGATCTGGAAGTTCGGGTGACCGCACCGGAACGAGTCGAGGGGCCGATCTCCCGGGGCACACGACTCGGCCTCGCCAGGGTTACCCTGGACGGCAGCCGGGTCGCCTCGATCCCGCTGCTGGCCGGACGGCGGGTCGAAGCGCCGACCTGGCTCGACCGGCTCAAAGCCGGGCCGGCCCTGCCGCTCGCCATGCTCGCGATCGGCGTCTGCGTAATACTGGCCGTGATCGCATTCGTCCGGAGGAGACGGGCGACCAGGACGAGGCACAGGCTACGGAGGGCAGTAAGGAAACGCTGATGATCATCTCGGTGACACTCAACGTGGCAATCGACCGCACGATCGCCGTTCCGAACTTTCAGCTCGGGCGCCGACACCGCTCGGTCGAGACGCGGACGGTTCCCGGCGGGAAGGGGATCAACGTGGCCAGGGCCCTGCGCCTGCTCGGCCGTCCCGTGGTCGCCAGTGGCCTGGTCGGTGGCGGAAACGGCGACCGGGTGGTCAAGCAACTCTCCGAGGAGTCGTTGCTCACCGACTTCATCCGGATCTCCGAAGAGACCCGGTTCAACCTGGCCTTGATCGATCCCACCTCCGGAGTTCAGACCGAGGTGAACGAACGGGGTCCGGTGGTCACCTCGGAGGAGCTGGAGCGGTTCGTCGAACGGATCGAGTACCTCGCCCGGGGCGCGTCGCTCTGCGTCCTCGCCGGCTCCCTGCCCCAGGGGATAGAGGTTGACTTCTACGCCCGTCTCGTCGCCACCATGAAGGATCTCGGGATCCCGGTTCTGCTGGACACCGAGGGGGCACCGATGCTCGCCGGGATGCGGGCCGGACCGGACATCGTGACCCCGAACAAGCTCGAAGCCGAGGAACTGGTCGGGCGGGAGTTCGAGGTGGGTGACGAGATCGTGGGGGTGCTGGAGGAGCTGATCGAGCTGGGTCCGGCCTCGGCCGCGATCACCCTGCCGGCCGGTTGCGTGGCGATCATCCGGGAGGGATCCCGGCGGCGCCTGCTCGAGGTGACGATCGACACCCTGGACCCGGTCTCCACGGTCGGGTCCGGAGATGCCTTTCTGGCCGGCTATGCGGCTGCGCTCTACGACCGGCGACCGCCCGAGGAACGGCTCAGGTACGCCGTCGCCTGCGGTGCCGAGTCGACGCAGCACCTCGGTGCCGGACGGCTTGACCGGGCTCGCGCCGAGAGTCTGCTGGACTCGGTCAAGGTGCGGCAGATCGAGGCGCCCGCCGGGGTTTGAGCCGGGCTCCGGGCCGGACGCGGGCCAGTTAGAATCATCCGATGGGGACCGTAAAGTGCCCGTTCCACCCGCAGCCCAGGAGGACCTAATTGGAAATTGAGATCGGCCGAGGCAAGAAGGGCCGACGCGCATACGGTTTTGATGACGTAGCGATCGTTCCCTCTCGCCGCACCCGCGATCCGGATGACATCGACATCAGCTGGACGCTGGGCCCCTATCGGTTCGATCTGCCCCTGGTGGCATCGGCCATGGACGGTGTGGTCAGCCCGGAGACTGCCGTCCTGGTCCACAAGCTGGGTGGTCTCGGGGTACTCAACCTGGAAGGGATCTGGACCCGGTTCGAGGATGCCGAGGATCAGCTCGAAATGATCTCGAAGGCGCCGAAGGAAGAAGCCACGGCCCTGATGCAGAAGGTCTACGAGACCCCGGTGAAGTCGGAGCTGGTGGCCCGGCGGATCGCCGAGATCAAGGACGCCGGCGCCGTGGTCTGCGGATCGTTCACTCCCCAGACCGTCCAGCAGTACTACGAGGTGGCGGTCGAGGCGGGTCTGGACATCCTGGTGATCCAGGGAACGGTGATCTCGGCCGAGCACGTCTCGACCACGGTCGAACCGCTCAATCTGAAGGAGTTCATTGGCGAGGTTCCGGTCCCGACCGTGGTCGGCGGCTGTGCCTCCTACTCGACCGGCCTCCACCTGATGCGGACCGGAGCGGTCGGAGTGCTGGTCGGAGTTGGTCCCGGCGCCGCCTGCACCACCCGCGGTGTGCTCGGCATCGGTGTACCCCAGGCCACCGCGATCGCGGATGTCGCCGCCGCCCGCTCCCAGCACATGCTGGAGACCGGCGAGTACGTGAACGTGATCGGCGACGGCGGGATGCGCACCGGCGGCGACATCTCGAAAGCGATCGCCTGCGGGGCCGACGCCGTGATGATCGGATCACCGCTTGCCCGGGCCAAGGAAGCCCCCGGACGGGGCTACCACTGGGGCATGGCCACCTTCCACTCCTCGCTGCCGCGGGGTACCCGGGTTTCCACCGTCCAGAACGGAACGATGGAGGAGATCCTGCTCGGCCCCGCCCACGAGAACGACGGGACCTTCAACCTGATGGGCGCTCTTCGCACCTCGATGGCCACCACCGGCTACGAAGACATCCGCTCCTTCCAGCGGGCCGAAGTGATGGTTGCGCCGGCGCTGATGAGCGAAGGCAAGAAGCTCCAGAACGAACAGGCGGTCGGTATGGGTTCGACCGGCCGGGCCGCGGTTTCGGCCGGCGTCAAGGTAGCCGACGATTAGCCGCTGATGGCGACCGCTTCCGCCGAGGAAGTGCTGGTCCTCGATTTCGGGGGCCAGTACTCCCAGCTAATCGCCCGCCGCATCCGTGAATGCGGGGTCTTCGCCGAGCTGATGCCGGCGAGCACGCCGCTGGGGAAGATCCTCGGACGCAGCCCGAAAGCGATCGTGCTTTCCGGAGGTCCCGCATCGGTCCACGATCCGGGTGCCCCCGAGTTCCCGGAGCAGCTGGCCGACCTCGAGGTCCCGTTGCTCGGCATCTGTTACGGCATGCAGGCGATGGCCAAGTTCCTCGGCGGCAAGGTCGAAGCGGCCGAGTCCGGTGAGTTCGGTCGAACCGAGCTGACCGTGACCGGAGATGGCGGCGTGCTGCTGGGCGGACTCCCCTCCGACCAGACCTGCTGGATGAGTCATCGGGACACCGTGTATGAAGCTCCGGCAGGGTTCAAGCCGACCGCGTCGACCCCCGGTTCGCCGGTAGCAGCACTGGAGTCGGAAGAGCGGGGGATGTACGGGATCCAGTTCCACCCCGAGGTGGTCCACACCCCGTTCGGGACCGAGGTGCTCAATCGCTTCCTGCGGGAGATCGCCGGATGCGAACGGACCTGGAGCGCCGCCTCGATCGTGACCGAGCAGGTGGCGGCGATCCGGGAGCAGATCGGAACGGGCAGGGCGATCTGTGGACTCTCCGGCGGGGTTGACTCCTCGGTTGCTGCGAAACTCGTACACGAAGCGATCGGTGATCGTCTCACCTGCGTCTTCGTTGATCACGGTCTGATGCGGATGGACGAAGCGACCCAGGTGGTGGAGGACTTCCAGCACTTCGGTATTCATCTGGTTCACGTTGACGCCGAGGAGCGGTTCCTGGCTCGGCTGGCCGGGGTCACCGATCCGGAAACGAAACGCAAGATCATCGGCGAGGAGTTCATCCGGGTCTTCGAGGAGGAGGCGGCCAAGATCGAGGGCGCCGACTTCCTCGTCCAGGGGACGCTCTACTCGGACGTGATCGAGTCCGGTGGCTCCGACGGTGCCGCCACGATCAAGTCCCATCACAACGTCGGCGGTCTGCCGGAGGACCTCGAGTTCGACCTGGTGGAGCCGCTGCGGATGCTGTTCAAGGATGAGGTGAGGGCGGTAGGCACCGAGCTCGGTCTGCCCGACCGTCTGGTCTGGCGTCAGCCCTTCCCCGGCCCGGGGCTCGGCATCCGGATCGTTGGCGGTGAGGTCAACCGGGAACGGCTGGACATCCTCCGGGCGGCCGACCAGATCCTCCACGAGGAGGTCGGCGGAGCGAACCTTTACCGCGAGCTCTGGCAGTTCTTCTGCGTGCTGCCGGTGATCCGCTCGGTCGGAGTCCAGGGCGACGGCCGCACTTACGCCTACCCGGTGATCATCCGGGCGGTCACCTCGACCGACGCGATGACCGCCGACTGGGCCCGGATCCCCTATGAAGTTCTCGAAAAGGTCTCGAACCGGATCATCAACGAGGTCAACGGCGTCAACCGGGTGGCCTACGACATCACCTCCAAGCCGCCAGGCACCATCGAATGGGAGTAGGCGGGTACTGCCCCGGAACCGCCAGAGCGGCGTCTGCGGCGTCACCGGAAGGAAACGACCAGCTCAGGTACGTGGGTACGATCGCGGGCCGTTTCCTCCCGGTTCCTTGCATCCATCCGCTCTGGACGGCCCCGGTGCAGCACCCGCGTGGTCAACCGGTAGCGTTGAGGCAGGTCCCCGGAGCCACCAGAGCGGCGTCTGCGGCGTCACTGAGCGATCGATAGCAGGGTTTTCGCACCATGCGACTGGCAGGTCTCCCCTAGATGGCGGTCAGGGCGCGATCATTTCGAGTGTCAATCTGACCGAGGCGATGGAACGGGGTTGCCAACCGGAGGAACTGACTGCCGAACTGGAGCGGCGGAGGACTGCCGAACTGGATATCGGAGCCCGGGTCGGGCTGATCCGCTGAGGTCCAATGTCCATGCGGCTCAGCGTCGGCCGTGGGTGCCGGCCGCTGGCCACCCGATTCACCGGGGAAGGCAGTCTTTGCAGAGGCCGTGGAGGGTTACTTCGTGGGTTTCGACCCTGAAGCCGGAATGGTCGATCTCGTGGATCGCGCTCTCGAGGGTTTCGTCTTCGAACGGCACGACCCGGCCGCAGGAGTCGCAGACGAGATGATGATGGTGATGGCCGGCGGGATCGCGCTTCTCGTAACCGAGGGCGGAGCCGCCCAAGTCCACCCGCTGGATCAGGCCCAGTTTTTCGAGCTGCTCGATCGCCCGGTACACGGTGGCCCGGCCGATCCCGTCCAGTTCCGCGTCGATCTCCAGGGCGGTCACCGCACAGTCGCGGGCGGCCAGGGACTGGATCACCCGGCGTCGTGGCTCGCTGCGCTGCAGGCCGGCCTCGGCCAGTCGGTTGTCGACATGCTCGGTCCAGTCCGGGCGGGAGGAGGTCACGGTCCGGCTCCTTCGGTGAGAGCTGTCGGTTCCGACTCCATCGGTCCACGGGGAGATCGAGACCGGCGGAGCGCTGACGCTGCGGCGGCGATCAGATAGAGCCCGACCAGGCAGGCGACAACTGCCGCCCCGGCGGCGATCCGGGCGTAGAACGAGAGGTAGATCCCAAACACCCCGGCGAGGACGGCGACCGTCACACTGAGCCCGATCATCGGAGCCATGCGGTCGGTGAGCAGCCGGGCGGTGGCGGCCGGTCCGACCAGGATCGCGGCGACAAGCAGGTTGCCGAGTCCCCGCACGCCGACCAGCACCGCCACGGCGACCAGGGCCAGGAGCAACCCCTGGACCGCGGCCGGGGAGAGACCGAGGCTGCGTCCGAAAGCACCGTCGAAGCCGATCGCGGAAAGCCGGTCGTGGGACCGCCAGAGCCCGACCAGAACGACCGATGAAAGAACGGCCGTGACCGCCAGGTCCCGGTTGCTTACCGCCAGTGGATCACCGAAGAGCAGCGACTGGATTCCGGGCGGACTCTCCGGGGAGAGTGCCATCAGCACCCCGAGCCCGAACAGCGTGGTGACCGCCACCGCGATCGCCACGTCGGCCGACTCACCGCCGATTCGGCCGATCAGCACGATCAGCAGTGCTGCCAGCAGGATCCCGACAGCCCCGCCGAGCAGCAACGGCAGTCCGAGCAGGGTCGCCCCGACCAGCCCCGGAAACATGCCGTGGGCGAGCGATTCGGCGCTGTAGGCAACCCGGTAGAGCACGATCCAGCACCCGATTGCGCCACCGACCGTCCCGAGCAGGACGATCCCGGCCAGAGACCGGAGGACGAACCCGTGGGTCAACGGATCGATCAGCCACTCAATCACGACAGGTCCCGTCCCCCGCCGGGCTGCCGACCGGGATGGTGGTGCGCCGGCAGCACCCCCAGCTTCGGCTGCCCGGGAAGCTTCAGGATGTGACCGTAGGTGGCTTCCAGCACCGGGCGACTGAGGGTCGCTGACGGCTCACCGAACGCGATCTGACCGTGGTTCAGGCAGAGCACCAGGTCCCACCTTTCGGCCTGCTCGACCTCGTGGGTGGCGATCATCACCGTACGTCCGGTACCGGCCAGCCGGTCGATCAGCTCTTCCAGGCGAGCCTCGCCGGCGCTGTCGAGACCGTTGAAGGGCTCGTCCATCAGCAGCAGTCCGGCTCCGGTGGTCAGTGCCCTTGCAATCAGCACCCGCTGTCGCTGGCCACCGGAGAGATCGCCGAAGGTGATTTCGGCCCGGTCACCGAGGCCGACCTGCCCCAGGGCTTCGAGCGCCCTGGTTCGTTCGCCGCGACCCGGCCGCTTCCACCAGGGCAGGCCGGCCAGGGATCCCATGCTCGCCACGTCGAGCGCCGAAACCGGGAAGTCGAGCCGGGAACGGTCGGTCTGGGCCACCGTAGCCGTCGCCGAGTTCACCTCGAGCGTGCCCGAGAGGGGGGTGATCTCTCCGGCGATTGCCCGGAACAGGGTGGTCTTGCCGCCCCCGTTCGGCCCGAGAATCCCCACCCTCGACCCGGCCGGGATCTGGAACTCGAGCCCGCCGAGCACGGTCCTGCCTTCGTAGCCGAGGTTGAGGTGGGCGGCCTTGATCACGGGATCACTCACTGCCCGCTCCCGAAACAGTTGCGCCGGCCACCGGTCAGTCCTTCTGTGATCGCGTTCGCGTTGGCCCTCATCGACCCGAGCCAGGTGGCACCCGGTGAGCCGGCGGGACCGAGGGTGTCACCGAAGAGCGGGTTGCCCACGGTCGCCCCGGTCTCCCGGGCCAGAGCCCCGGCCAGGGCGGGGGAGAGCGACTTCTCGGGGAAGATCGCCTGCACCCGTTCCCGCCGGATCAGGGATTCGAGATCGGCAAGGTCCCCGGCCGAAGGCTGGGCGCTGCGGGTCAGAGCGGGCATGACCGAGCCGATTGACGTGACCCTGAAGCGATCCGTGAAGTAACCGAAAGAATCGTGGTCGGTCACGATCTTCCGGTCGGCGAGCGGAATCGGACGAAGGCATTCCTCGATCCTTGTGGTCAGGCTGCGGATCTGGTTGTCGAACCGCCTGGCCCGACGCCGGAACCAGGCGTCCCGTCCTGGATCGAGATCGGTGAGAGTGGCCTCGATTCTCGAAGTCGCGGACTCGACGTTGACCGGATCGTGCCACCAGTGCGGGTCGAGGCCACCGTCCTCATCCTCCCGAACCGCCGGCAGACCGTGACTGAGGTCGACCACCCCGGCCTTCGACCCGGAGTCCTCGATCAGCCCGCCGGTCCACCGGTCGAGATCCCCGCCGCTCCTGAAGATCACATCCGCCTCGGCCACCGCCTCGACATCGGAGGGGCGCGGCTCGTACTCGTGGGGGTCGGTGTTCGGCTTGAGCAGGATGGTCAGGGAGATCCGATCACCACCGACCTCACGCACCAGATCGCCGACCTGGGTGGTCGTCGCAACCACCCTCAGATCATCGCCCTTGCTGCGGTCATCATCACAACCGGTTCCGAGCCCGGCCAGAACGCCCAGCAGCAGGGTGGATGCGGCAACACCGGCAACCGGGCGGAGGATTCCGCGGCGGGCCAGGCCGCGGATACTCAGGGCGAGAGCGAAGATCGCTCCGCTGACAACCGCGATCGTCGCGCCGGGTGGCGCGTCGGTCACGGCGGAAAGCCAGAGACCGAGGATGCCCTCACCCGCGGCGAGGCCGATCGCCGCAAGTTGAAGCGACCCGGTCCGGGTCGCGAACAGCCGGGCGGTGGCAGCGGGAACGACGATCAGGGTCGAGACCAGCAGCGCCCCGACCGCACCGAGGGCGGCGATCACGGTGAGACCGATCACGGCCAGCAGCGCCACGTCGTACCGGGCGGAGCCGGAACTGAGCCCGCGGGCGCTTTCCGGATCGAACCCACGGACCAGCCAGTGGTGGCCGATCGTGAAGGTGAGGGCGGCGGCGGCCAGGGTCGCGGCCAGCGCCAGCCAGAGATCGGCCGGGCCGATCGCGAGCAGCGAGCCGAAAAGCAGGGTGTCGACCGAGGCTCCCGAGCCAAACACGTCACTGGCCAGGATCACCCCCGCCGCGAGGCAGGCGGCCAGCGCCAGGGCGGTCACCGCATCCGGATTGGTGCGACGGGAGCGGCTGATCAGGGCGGACAGCAGGGTGAAGGCGATCGCGGCACCGAGTGCCCCGAGGATGGTGGCGAAGCCCAGTCCCTCGGCGAGGACCAGCCCGGGAAACGCCGCGGTGCCAACTGCATGTGAGTGAAAGGCGAGGCCGCGCAGGACGACCCAGGAGCCGATCAGCCCGCAGGGGACAGCCAGCAGCAGGATCTCGAGGATCGCCTCGCGGAAGTAGGGCAGGGTGAACGACTCCACCGCCAGAAGACTACACAAGAATGAGACTCAATCTCATTATGTGTGCGAAACGGGCCGGGGGCTGATCCGAACGCGCAGTCGGGCGGGTGGGGATCGTCGACCCGTCCGGCTTCCGGGAGAAACCGCACTCAGCCCGGGAGCACGCGGACCGGGGCGGTCAACCGGCTTGGGAAACCGGTGACCTTCAGGCGCAGGCGGATCCCGCGGGCGACTCGACTTCCCCGTTGAACGGTCGGGATGGTGATCGTGGTCCTCCCGGTCGCCCGGGAGATCGAGTGGTAGAACCAGAGGTTGCGATTGGTCAGCGCCGTATCAGGAGGAAGTTGCTCGGCGCCGAATAGCCGATTCCGCACCCACCTCCCGGGCAGATCCCGGAGCGTCATCCGGCTCAGGCCGGGAGTCCTGGCGAATCGGGCCTCGATCGTGGCATCCCAGCCGATCGGCTCAGTCAGCTCGACCCGCCACCTGGCCGGCCGGCCGGCCCGGACTGAACGGTCCAGCCGCCGGACCAGCAGTCTCGGTTTCGGGTCGTCATCCCTCAGTCTCAATCTCGCTTCTCCGGGCCACGGTGTTACTCCCCGAAGCGGGTAGCCGGTCACGGAGATCGTGCGAGCGAGGTTCGCAACCCGGTTGCCGCGGTACCGGATCGGGATTGAACCGGTGCGCTGTCCCGGCTGGAGGATCAGGTCAAACGGGCGTGGTGCCGACCGGTCGAGGTCGCCACCGACCACCACCCGGATCCGGGCGTGGGGATCGGTGATCTCTCCGGTGATCTCGAAGGGCACCCTGACCAGCTGGCGATCCGCGTCACCCTCCCGTCGGATCACCGGCTTCAGCCGGATCAACGGAAGTCGGGTGTCGGGTGCGGAAGGGATCGGACCCGACGACCGGGCGGAAACATCCAGAATCCAGACCCGGCTTGCCGCCGGACATCCCGAACCACAGTCCGGCTTCGATCGTCCGGTCAGCGCGACTTCCCGGATCCGCCCCAGATCGATCGGATCGGCACCGTCGGTCGGGAGCGGCACTCGCACGGTCCGGGCCAGGTAGCGGCCCGGGGTCGCCGGGCTTCGGCCACGATCGCGGGGCATCGCGTCGACTCTTCCGTCACCGTTCGGCGAGAGCGTCAGAGAGTTGCCGTTGGCATCGGTGAGCGCCACGCCCAGGCGGGTGGCCCGGGTTCCCGGATCAACCACCACCCGCAGGTCGAGGCTCGATCTGCCGGTCAGGTCGAGATCGCGCCCCGTTTCCAGCCGGGCGGTGCGGCCGGGGGTCTTCCAGCCCAGCGCGAGGGCAGGCCGGGTCGGGCGTCCGGGAGGCACGGTCCCGGGCCAGTGGGGGGTGATCTCCGGATCGGCGAAGGCGCCGCAGTTCAGTACGGAGTTGCCACCGGCGTATCCGGGGCAGATCCTGACCCCGGGCCGGTTGCCTCCGGCCAGTTTGAGCCCCCGACCGGGCACCAGGGTGAGCTTGCCTCCGCCAACCGACTGGGAGATCACCCGGGCGCGATCGACCGGGCCGACCCTCACCCGGCTGCCGTCGAAGAGCACCGCCGGCCGCTGGTCGGTTCCGGCCATCACCTGGATCGCTCCGGCCACGTACGACCGGGTCACGCGGCGCTGCTGGCCGGCGGTGAGGCGGGTGCTGCCGCGACTCCCGCAGAGGCTGTGTTCCGGGGCCACCGAGTCATCGTCCGAGAGGGCGACCGAACGGCCGGGGGTCCACTCGGTGTTGAAGAAGTTGTGGTTGGCCCCGAACATCGTCACCGAGCTCTTGATCGAGCTGTCACCGACAGCCAGGCCGATCGAGTCATCGGTGTAGGCCTGGCCCTGCAGATCGGACACGTCGCCATCGCAGTACGGGAGCACGGTCACCGTGGGCACATAGGCGGCGGTCTGACGAGCGAAGTTGGTCGGTGCCAGCAGCACCTGACCGACGATGCGGTAGGGCGCAGCGACCGGGATCTCCTCGGCCGCCCGGTTCACGCCCTCGCCGCCGCGGCTGTGACCGACCAGCACCACCCGGTCGAGATCCGCGGCTCTCCGGCCGGTTCCGACCCAGGACGCCCAGAGGTTGAGGTGATGCCGAACCAGCGTGGCCCGGGCCCGGGCCCCGCCGTCGGGGGCGGTGTGATCCTGACCGTTGATCGCGTTCGCTGCGATCGAGACGGTTACGAATCCCTGGCTGGCCAGGGTTCGTTGCAGGTAGTCGTAGCCGCGAAGACTCGGGGTCGGCTTCGTTGCGCGTGGGCACGGCCAGTTCCCCCCGGCCCAGGGAAGCGAACCGCTGCGGTAACAGGCGGAGTGGCGACCGTGCAGGAACAGGACCAGGGGTGAGCCGGCCGCGACCGAAGGGTCCGCCGGGGCGACGACGTGGCCCTGGACCTCCAGTTTCCGGCGCAGGCCGGCGTACCTGAAGGAAGGCTGCCGGTACTCGGAGATTCGGATCGGCAGATCACCGCGGACTCCCGGGTCGAAGTCCAGCTTCGTCAGGGTTCCCGCGGGGGCGATCAGGGAAGGGGCCGAAGGCGGTGCAGGCCCGACCGCGGGGTTGTCCAGATCCTGCCCCGAAAGCCGGACATCGAGACGGTCGGCGTCCGGTCGCTCGGCTCCGGGCACGAGGATCGAAACCTCCCGTCCATCTGCTGAAACGGTTGCCGGACCGAGGGTCTGCCCGTCGAGCCGGATCTCCGGCCGGGCCGAGCCGGTCGGCAGCGGATCCGGCGAGGTCCAGGTGGCCAGATGACCGCCGGGCGCAACCCTGACCGTCCATTCACCCGGTCCGGCCGCGGATCCGGTGCCCGCCCCGACCGCGAAAAGCAGAGCCAGGGAGGCAACCAGGACTCGAATCGAGTTAGTGAAGATGAGTGTGTCCATTCAGGAAGTGAAAACGGGCCATCCGGCCTTGTAACTCCCGATGTGGGGCAAAGGACCGGTGCGGACCAGCGTCACAGAATATGCGCGCCGTCGGGTCGCCAACCCGGCCGGCGGATCACCGGCCCGGTTCGCGGATCAGCTGTAGCGGTCCCAGCGCTTGAGCGCGGAGAGCGGATTGAGGAATGTGCCGCCCTGATACCAGCCGGGGCTGCTCCACTCCTCGAAGTGGAGATGGCAGCCGCTGCTGCGGCCGGTGCTGCCGACGTAGCCGATCACCTGACCGGTCTTCACTCGGGCTCCCTTGCCGAACCTTGAACGGCGTGGCATGTGCATGTAGACGTGGCTCTTGCCGCTGTTGCCGGCGGTGTTGATCACGATGTAGTTCCCTGCTCCGCCCGCCTGGTAGTCGTTCCAGTAGACGGTTCCGCCGCGGGCGGCCCGGATCGGCAGACCACAGCGGGCGCCGATGTCGATTCCCTGATGGCCACGCCCGTCGCCGATGCCACCCCAGAACTGGTGCGAGCCCTTGACCGGGAAGATGAAGCGATAGATCCGGAACCCGAACGGGCTGGTCCTGCGGGCCGAGGTGCCTGCCCTGAGCCGCTTCGAGAGCGAGGCGGCTGAACCGTCGGTGTCACGGATCAGGAACCGGTACCGCCCGTCGGGGGCCTGCCCGCCGCCACCGATCCGGCCGGACCAGGTAACCGTCTGCGGCGAGCCGGTGGGGACGTTCTTGCGGAAGAAACTCCGGACGGCAGCCCCGTTTGAGTTGACCACGTCGATCCTCACGTTGGCGGACGACCGGCCTCCGGCGAGGATGAACCGAAGGGTCGGTTTCTTCGCCCCGTACTGGTAGGCCTTGGCCGGGGAGGTGGAGGCATCGGTGACGCGGATCCTGCCCTGGGGCCGGAGCGCGGGGCCGATGTCGAGGGTGACTCCGGAGAGGTTCGAGCGTGAGCCTCCGAAGCCGAGCAGGACGACCCTGCCGGACACCGCATCCTCCGGGACGGTGGCGGTCAGGCGGGTCGCGGCGACCGAGTCCGGTCGGACCTTGGTCCTGCCGGTCGCACTCCTGAACCCGATCGCGTTGACCGAGTCGAGGTGGCGGCCGCTGATCTCGATCCGGCCTCCGGGCGAGCTGGTCCGCAGTTCGGTACAGCCGGCGACACAGATCACGTCGGTGATGGTCGGCACATCGGGAACATTCAGCCCGCCGCCGATTCCGCTCGTCCTCGCCCCGGTGGCCGCGGCATCCTCGACCGGGGCCGTGGCCGAGGCGATACCGGGCAGGGCAAGGCAGGCCAGAGCCAGGCAGGGCACGGTCAGTAGCGGGTTTCGGAAAATTTGCTTCAACACTCTCTCTGCTGCCTGCGGAGTTAGCTGGCGGGCTCGCGCTGAAAGAGTTGCGCTACGGAAGCGACGCTGCTCCCGATTCGCCCCATGGGGTTGGTTCCCCGTTGGTTCCTCCGCCCCTGCCGCTCTTGCGACGGGGCTCGGCTGTTGGTTCGGGAGTATAGGGGCAGCCACCAGACGCCGCGTTCGCCGGTTCCGTATCATGCCGGGGCCGCGCTTTCGCAGCGAACCGTTGCGGGCGCCATTTTCCCATGAAGACTTACGTAGCCACTCCCAACAACCGCCAGAGAGACTGGTACATCGTCGACGCCGAGGGTCAGACTCTCGGTCGCCTGGCGACCCAGCTCGCCGATGTCTTGCGTGGCAAGCGCAAGCCCGAATACACCCCGCACGTCGATACCGGCGACTTTGTCGTCGTGGTCAACGCGGAGAAGATCCGGGTGACCGGCGACAAGCTCAACCAGAAGAGGTACTGGCGGCACAGCGGCTATCCCGGCGGGATCAAGTCGCGGACCCTGGCCGAGATGCTCGAGAAGCAGCCGGAGGAAGTGATCCGCAAAGCGGTCAAGGGGATGATGCCGCGCAACAAGCTCTCCCGTCAGCAGCTCCTGAAGCTCAAGGTGCACGCAGGACCGGAGCACCCCCACCAAGCCCAGCAGCCCAAGCCCCTGGAGATTCAGAAGTGAGTGAAGAAAAGAACGAGGAGACCGAGGCCGAGGGCGTGAACCCCGAGCCCGAGGCAACCGAAGAGGCCGTAGCCGAGGAGACCGTGGTCGAAACCGAGGCGACCGAGGAAGCGGTTGAAGAGACCACCGAGGAGCCGGTCGAAGAACCGGTCGCCGAGGAGGTAGTTGTGGCGACCGCCGAGGAACCCGCCGAAGAACCGGTCGCCGAGGAAAAGAAGTCCGATCTGCCCCCGGGGGCCGACCTCGAGCCGATCTCGATCGAGCCGGAAGCCGAACTTTCGACCGAGGAGCGTGCCCGTCTCGAAGCCGAGGAGGAGGAACGCGCCCAGCGTGAGGCCGCCGCGGAACAGGACGACGATGATGCGCCGCTGGACACCCGGCAGCCGGTCAAGCTGGCCAAGGATGCCCGTTTTATCGCGACCGGAAAGCGCAAGAGCTCGGTCGCCCGGGTGATCGTGCTGGCCGGCAAGGGCAAGATCACGGTCAACGAACGCGAGGTCGAGGAGTACTTCCCCCGGGCTCGGCATCGCACCGTGATCAGCTCACCGCTGGTGGTCACCGGATACGACTCGTCGGTCGACGTGCGAATCCGGGTCCACGGTGGTGGCATCTCGGGTCAGGCAGGCGCGGTCCGTCACGGAATCGCCCGCGCCCTGACCGAGGCCGACCCCGAGCTTCGCTCCGAACTCAAGCGCCGCGGATTCCTGACCCGGGACGCCCGGGCCAAGGAACGCCGCAAGGCCGGTCTGAAGAAGGCCCGTAAGCGGCCGCAGTTCTCCAAGCGCTAGGCCGCGGGGAGGACCGTGTCCGAACCGGTCCGCACGCTTTTTGGAACCGACGGCGTCCGGGGGCGGGTCGGCGAGGTCCTGGATGCCGGTCTGGCCCTGGCGATCGGCCGGGCCGGTACGGTCGCGCTCGGTTCCGATCGGCCCCGCGTCCTGATCATCCGTGACACCCGCGAGTCCGGGCCGATGCTGGAGTCGGCTCTGGCCGCAGGGGTCACCGAGGCCGGTGGTGACGTGATGCTCGGCGGAATCCTGCCGACTCCGGCGGCGGCAATTCTCTGCCGGCAGTACTCCTTCGATCTTGCCGCGGTCGTTTCGGCTTCGCACAACCCCTTTCACGACAACGGGATCAAGCTGTTCGCCGGTGACGGCGGCAAGCTGGATGACGCCACCGAGGCCCGGGTCGAGGAGCTGATCCACCGGCCGCCGCCCCCGGCGGCCACACCGGGCCGGATCACCGAACTGCGGGGGGCCGAACAGGACTACGTGCGGGCTCTGGCCGACCGCTTCCGTCTCGATCTCACCGGTCTGAGGGTCGCGCTCGACTGCGCCCACGGATCGACCTACCGGGTCGCCCCGGAGATCTTCACCCGGTTGGGGGCGGAGGTCGAGGTGCTGGCCGACACCCCGGACGGACGTAACATCAACGACGGCTGCGGCTCGACCTCGATCGACGCGCTTGCCGCCCGGGTCCGCGAATCGGATGCCGCGATCGGCTTCGCCTTCGACGGCGATGGAGACCGGGTGCTCGCGGTGGACGGCGAAGGGGAGCCGTTCGACGGCGACGAGATGATCGCTCTGATCGCCGCAGCCCGACACGGTCAGCAGCGGCTCGAAGGCGGGGTGGCGGTGACCGTGATGACCAACTACGGCTTTCACCAGGCGATGGAGCAGGCCGGGGTGGAGGTCGAGGTGACCAAGGTCGGCGACCGCTACGTGCTCGAGGCCCTCCGGGAAAAGCGGTGGGTTCTCGGCGGCGAACAGTCCGGGCACATCATCTCGACCGACTACGCCCCAACCGGAGACGGGATCGCCGCGGCCCTGATGGCGCTGGAAGCCCTGGGCGACCGTGATCTGGCCACCGCCCGCGTGATGAAGAAGCTGCCCCAGACCCTGATCAACGTGACCGTGGCCGACCGCGAGGCGATCGCCGGGGCCGATTCGGTCTGGGCCGAAGTCGAGCGGACCAACTCGGAACTCGAGGGCCACGGCCGGGTCCTGATCCGTCCCTCCGGCACCGAGCCACTGGTCCGGGTGATGGTCGAGGCCGAGACCGCCGAACAGGCGGAACGGATCTGCAACAAACTCGCCGACCTGGTCCGCACCGAACTGGGCTGATCCCGGCCCGATCCCCTTGAGGTGATGCAGGTGATGCGCTACCGTTGGCATCATGCGCACCACGGTCAACATCGACGAGCATCTGCTGGCCCGGGCCAAGCAGAAAGCACGGGAGCAGGGGAAGACGTTGGGGCAGTATGCCGAAGACCTGTTCCGGCGTGACGTCAACGGCGCGGGGGAGAAGGAAGAGGCGCCGGAAATCCCGCTGTATGACGGTGAAGGCGGGGTCGCGCCGGAGGCCATCTTCACCTCCAACCGTGACCTGTATGAGTTTCTTGACAGGGGTGTTCCACTGGAGAAGATTAGGTGGTGACGTACCTTCCCGATGTCAACGTCGTTGTCGCGTCACATCGCAGGGACCACCCTCAGAACGAGTCCGCCCGCGAATGGCTCGACCGGACTGTCGAGTCGAAACAGGCATTCGGAATCCCCACCCTGGTGTGGGGCTCGTTCCTGCGCCTGGCTTCCGACTGGCGGGTATTCCCAATCCCGCGCTCCCGGGACGAACTGTTCGCTTTCATTGGGTCGGTTCGTGGGCAGGATGCCTATTTACCGGTTGAACCCGGACCCCGTCACATCGAGATCCTGAGGGAGATCTGCGATGAGGGGGACGCTCGCGCAAACCTCGTCCCCGACGCAGTCCTCGCGGCAGTCGCATTGGAAAACTCCTGTGAAATCGTCACCTTCGACCGCGACTTCGCCCGCTTCCCCTCGGTTCGCCACACCCTGCTTGTTTCGTAGCGGTCGCGCCTGAGCGGTGCGGGGCCGGGTAGCCTTGCGGGATCTATGTGCGGAATCATCGGATATGCCGGTCGGCGGCCCTGTCTCGACATCCTGATCCACGGCCTGGAACGGCTCGAGTACCGCGGCTACGACTCGGCCGGGGTCGCCCTGCTGGAGGGTGACCGGATCGAACGGGTCCGGGCGGTCGGCAACCTGGCACGGCTGCGTCAGGCGGTCGATGATTCCGGTCTGGCCGAACGCTCCTCCACCCCGGCGGCCGACGGCAGCCATACCGGGATCGCCCACACCCGCTGGGCAACCCACGGCCGGGTGACCGAGGCCAACGCGCATCCGCACGCGGACGAGAGCGGCCGGATCCAGATCGTGCTCAACGGGATCGTCGAGAACCACGCCGACCTTCGGGCTGAACTGGAGGCCGACGGCTACCGGTTCAGTTCGGAAACCGACGCCGAGGTGGTCGCCCACCTGATCAGCCGGTTCTGGGAGGGTGACCTGACGGCTGCGGTCCGGAGTACCTGCGAGCAGCTACGGGGCCATTTCGGGATCGTCGCGATGCACTCCGAGGCGCCCGGGCTGCTGGTCGGGGCCCGTCAGGAGGTGCCACTGATCGTCGGTCTCGGTGAGAACGAGAACTTCTTTGCCTCGGCGATCCCGGCCTTCATGGCCGAGACCCGCAAGGTTCTGGGGATCGAAAGCGGCGAGATCGCGGCGATCACCCCCGACTCGGTCGAGATCAGCACCTTCGCCGGAGTGCCGGTTGAGCGTGAACCGGAGCTGGTCACCTGGGATGAGGAGGCAGCCGAGAAGGGCGGCTACGACACCTTCATGATGAAGGAGATCCACGAACAGCCCGAGGCGATCGCGGAAACGATCCTCGACCGGCTTCCTCACGACCACGGGGTTGAACTCACCGACGTCGGGCTTTCGGACGAGTTCCTGTCCGGGGTGAGCCGGATCGTGATCGTCGCCTGCGGCACCTCGTACCACGCCGGACTGGTCGGCCGGTACGCGATCGAACGCTGGGCGAGGGTCCCGGTCGAGATGGACATCGCATCCGAGTATCGCTACCGCGACCCGGTGATCGGCCCGGGGGACCTGGTGGTCGGGATCACCCAGTCGGGGGAGACCGCCGACACCCTGGCCGCGATGAGACTCGCCCGGGAGGCCGGGGCCACCGTGCTCTCGGTCACCAACGTGATGGGTTCACAGGCGACCCGGGACAGTGACGCGGTGCTCTACACCAGGGCCGGACTGGAAATCGGGGTTGCCGCGACCAAGACCTATGTCGCCCAGGTGGCCGCCATGTACCTGCTGGCGCTCAGGCTGGCCGAACTGCGGGGCAGCCTGCCGCCGGAGGAGATCACCCGTCTCGTGACCGAGCTGAAGGCGATCCCCGACAAGATGACCCGGACGATCGACATCGTCTCCGACCGGGTCCTCGAGATCGCCGAGAGACACGCCAGACAGAACTTCTTTCTCTACCTGGGTCGCCACATCGGCCTGCCGGTCTGCCTCGAAGGGGCGCTGAAGCTGAAGGAGGTCTCCTACATCCCGACCGATGCCTACGCGGCCGGCGAGATGAAGCACGGGCCGATCGCCCTGCTCGACGAGTCGACCCCGGTGGTCTGCGTGGCCACCGACAGCCCGATCCTCGACAAGGTCCTCTCCAACGTCGAGGAGGTGCGGGCCCGCGGCGCAGACACGATCGCGGTGGCGACCGAGGGCTCCGATCGGGTATCCCGGGTTGCCGAAGAGACGATCTTCGTCCCGGAATCGGACTGGGTGCTCCAGCCGCTGCTGGCGATCCTGCCGCTCCAGCTGCTCGCCTACCACGTGGCCCGGCTGAACGGCCTGAACGTCGACCAGCCCCGGAACCTGGCGAAAACGGTTACGGTCGAGTGACCTGACGCCGATTCGTCGCAAGGTTCCCGCAAGCCCTGAAGATAGGATGCCCGCCATGCAAATGCGTTCAAGACTGACTCTCGTCCTGTCCATCCTCACGGCCTCGCTCCTGGCGGTCACCCTCGCAGCCTGCGGCGGTGGTTCCAAGGGCTCCCCGCTGACCGAGATGGCCGGGATGATCCCGACCGATGCCGCGGTCTACGCCCAGGGCAGCATCAAACCGGACAGTGAGGTCCAGTCGAAGGCCGACGGGATCGCGAAAAAGCTGACCGGGTCGACCCTCGGTGATCTGGTCAAGGAGGGACTTGCCTCGAGCGACAACGACGTTGATTTCGAGACCGACGTCAAGCCCTGGCTCGGGGACAACGCTGCGATGTACGCAGGAGCCGGCGCCTTCGGTTCCGGTTCGGGCGTTGAAGGAGTCACGGCCGAAGGTGAAGGCGACTCGGACTACGGAGTGGTGATCCAGACCAGTGATGCCGATGCCGCCAGCTCCTTCGTGGAGAAGCAGTCCGAGCCCGGCAGTACCGGCGAGTACGAAGGCAACACCTACGGCACGCTCAAGGGCGACGACTCGGTCGGCGGTGTGGTCGACGACAACTTCGTGTCGGCAGCCAACCTGGACAGTTTCAAGGCGATAGTTGACGCCAGCAAGGGCGACTCGCTGAAGGACGACGACGGCTTCAACGAGGTGGCCGACAAGGTCTCCGACGGCAGCCTGGTGAACGTGTACCTGTCGAGCGCCCCCGCAACCGAGATGGCGAAGCAGCAGGGAGCCGACTACTCCGGTCTCTACAGTGCGCTCGGAGTCGATCCGGCCAAGTCCGGGGCGATGTTCAGCCTGGTTCCGGAGGAGAACGAGATCTCGATCCAGGGCATCGCCGCGGATCAACCGGACCTCAAGGGTGGCGACGCTTCGGAACTGATCGCCAGCTTCCCGGCAAACACGGTCTTCGCGATGGGCAGCGGCAACATCGGCGAGAACGTCACCAAGGTGATCAACTCACTTGACAAGGAAGGAGTCGAGGGGATGCTCAAGCCGGGACAGCTCGGCAAGAGCCTCGACCAGCTTTCCGAGCAGGGACTCGACGTCCGTTCGATGCTGGAGAACCTGGAGGACTTCGGTCTCTTCGTTCAGGGTGGCAGCCCGAGACGACTCGGTGGAGCACTGGTCCTGACCAGTTCCGACCTCGACTCGTTCCGTAGCTCGCTGAAGGGGATCACCGCGATGATCCGGCTGGCGGGGGACGCTGCGGTACGCCCGCTGGGCGGTGGGCTCACCGGAATCAGGTTCACCACGCCGGAACTGCCGGGCCGTCCGCTGGTCCTGGCCGTCGGCGAGGACCGAGCCGTTCTGGCGGTAGGCATGCCCGCCGCGATGCAGGCGCTGAAGGGCGAGGGGGCCGACCTCGGCTCGACCGAGCAGTTCAAGGCGGCCCAGGACTCGATCGGCGGAGCGCTCGGGATGTACGCCGATCCGGTCGTGCTGGCCAAGTTCCTCTCCGCCTCAAGCGGTGCCAACATCGAGGCGGCGCAGTTCGCCGGGATCCTTGCCAAGTTCAACTTCGCCGCCGCGGGAACCGGCAGCGAGGACGGCTCGGTAGAGATCAATCTCGGGCTCAAGTAGCGAAAGGCTGACCGCGTGACCCGCGGGGTGGGGATGGACCTGATCGAGATCGCCCGGATCGAACGGGCGCTCGAACGGCGTCCCCGCCTCGCGGATCGCGTCTTCACCCCGGACGAACAGCGTTACTCCGCCGCCAGGTCCCGCCCGGGACGGCATCTGGCCGCCCGTTTCGCGGCCAAGGAGGCGGTGGTCAAGGCTCTGGCACTCGGCCCTGAAACCAGCCTCAGGGAGATCGAGGTGGTTCCCGGTACGCCACCCACCCTTCGTCCGCACGGCGCGGTTGCGGCCGAACTCGCCGCCCGGGGGCTGATCGTTCACCTCAGCTTGACCCACAACCGGGAGACGGCCGGAGCGGTGGCGATCGCCGACGAACCATCCTCGGCGGACGGAGCTTCAGGGTGACGGCAGCCTGGCTGGATCCGGTCTTCGACGCGCCCGGCATGGCGGCAGCGGACCGCTGGGCGATCGAACGGACCGGAATCCCGTCACTCGACCTGATGGAGACCGCCGGCCGGGGTCTGGCCGACAGGGCCGCAGAGATGGCCGGGTCGGGGTCGGTCGCGGTGCTCTGCGGCAAGGGCAACAATGGAGGCGACGGACTGGTCGCCGCCCGATACCTGGCCGCGGTCGGCTACGAGGTGACCGTCTTTCTGCCGTGGCCGGCATCGGAGCTCAGCCCGGACTCGAAAACGAACCGTGAACGGCTGCCCGCCGGGGTGGAGGTCGAGACCGGCCTCGATCCCGGAAGCGAACGCTTCGACAGCTTCACGGTGACGATCGATGCTCTGTTCGGGACCGGATTTTCCGGACGACCGCGGGAACCGGTCGCCTCGTTGATCGAGTCCCTCAACCGATCCTCAAGCCGGGTGCTGGCCTGCGATTTCCCGTCCGGGGTGGACGGATCCACCGGCGAGGCCGAGCTGGCCGTGAAGGCCGACGAAACGGTCACCTTCCACGGACTCAAGCTGGGTCACCTGATCAGTCCCGGCAAACAGTTCTGTGGCCCGGTCGAGGTGGTTGACATCGGGATTCCGAACGATGCCCCCGCGGCGGAGTTCGGATCGCCGTCGTCCCGGACGCTCGCCGAGCTGCCCCGGCGGGGGGCGGGGTCGAACAAATTCAGCTCCGGTCGGGTGAGCCTGGTCGGAGGATCGCGGGGCTTGACCGGGGCCGTGGTCCTCGCGGCTGAGGCGGCGATCCGGTCCGGGGCCGGCTATGCGACCGCGGCAGTCCCGGGCGGGCTCGAACCGATCTTCGAGGCACGGCTGACCGAGGTGATGACGGTCGGGGTCGGGGGAGAGAGGGCCGACCGGCTCGGATCCGGAGCAGGCACCGAGATCGCCGGGCACTGCAGCGGGGCCGGGGCGGTTGTCCTTGGCTCCGGATTCGGCCGGGATCCCTCACAGGCGGGCCTGATCAGCGAGCTGACGGTCGCGATCGAGGCTCCGCTGGTGCTCGATGCTGACGGGTTGACCCTCACCGGAGGGGATCTCGGCCCGCTTGCCTCCCGGACAGCTCCAACCGTGCTCACCCCGCATCCGGGGGAGATGGGCCGCCTGCTCGGCCGGAGGTCGGACGAGGTCCAGGGCCATCGGCTCGAATCGGCTTGGCGGCTTGCTCGGGAGACCGGTGCGGTGGTGGTTCTGAAGGGCGACGACACGATCCTCGCCCACGGTGACAGGGTCGCGGTCAACCGGCTTGCTTCACCGGCATTGGCGACCGCCGGGACCGGTGATGTGCTGGCCGGGATGGTCGGAGCCCTGCTGGCCCGCGGCGCGGAACCCTTCCTCGCTGCCTGTGCCGCGGTCTACGGTCACGCCCGCGCCGGGCTGCTCGCCGCCGACCGGGTCGGCTCCCCCGACGGGGTGATCGCCTCCGATGTGATCGCGGCCCTGCCCCGAGCCCTGGCGCCCGACGACCGCAGCGTCGAGTAATCTCGCGGACCATGCAGACCGTCGCCGAATTCATGGATCGTGAGCCCGCCTCAGTCTCCCCCGAGGCAGGGATCAAGGATGTGATCGAGGTTCTCCAGACCAACGACCTGCCGGGGGTTCCGGTGGTGGACGAGACCCGGAAGGTGATCGGCATCATCACCGACTCCGATCTGGTGATCTCGGACGAGAAGTCCGACTTCCATCTGCCCCACTACGTGAACATCATGGGCGGGCTGGTTTTCCTCGGCTCGACCAAGCATTTCGAGGACCGGGCCAAGAAGGCCTTTGCCAATACAGCTGCCGAGATGATGACCGCGGATCCGATCACCGTCCGGCCCGACGATCCGGTCGATCGCGCGGCGAAACTGATCTCGGACTCGACCCACAACCGGCTCCCCGTCGTTGACGAGGAGGGCCGGCTCGCCGGTGTAATCACCCGGGTGGACGTGCTGGCCGCCCTCACCGGGGACTGATGTACGAACGGGCAGAAGCCCGCGTAGACCTCGAGGCGCTGGCGCACAACTGTCGCCTGCTCAAGTCCCGGCTGGCTCCGGGAGTCGAGCTCTGCCCGGTACTCAAGGCGGACGGCTATGGGCATGGGGCACTCCACTGCATCAGCACCGTCGCCGGGTCCGGGGCCGACCGGATTGCGGTGGCCACCGCCCGGGAGGCAGTACAGGTGCGTTCGATCCTGCCGGAGGTGCCGCTGCTGGTTCTCGGAGCGCTGGCTCCGGGAGAGGTGGAGATGGTGGTCTCCGCCCGTACCGATGTCGCCGCCTGGGATCCGGCCTTCATCGCCTCGCTCGCCACCCAGGCCGCCGCGATCGAAGGCCAGATCGGGGTTCACGTCAAGTACGACACCGGCATGGGGAGGCTCGGCTCGACCGATCCCGTCCAGGTCATGGAGATGGCCCGCGCGGTCGCGGCCAACCCGAATCTGCGGCTGGAAGCGATCTGGACCCATTTCGCCACTGCAGATGAGGCGGACCCGGCCTTCCGCGACCTGCAACGCGACCGGCTCGCCCTGCTGGGGGAGCAGGTCCGCAGCGAGTTTCCCTGGATCCGCCTCCACGCCGCAAACTCGGCGGCGATGATCGCCGATCCGGCCACCCATTTCGACCTGGTGCGTCCCGGCTGTGCGATCTACGGGATGGATCCCTTCGGCCGGGACCCGGCGGACCACGGACTCCGGCCGGTGCTCTCCTTCCACTCCTATGTGGCTTCGGTCAAGGAGTTCCAGCCGGGCATGAGCGCCGGCTACGGCCGGACCTGGGCCGCGGTCGAGCCCACCCGGATCGCAGTGGTCCCGGTCGGCTACGGTGACGGCGTCCGGCGGGGCATCTCGAATCGGGGTGTGGTGCTGATCGGCGGTAATCGGTTTCCGGTGGTCGGCGCCGTCTCGATGGACAACATCACCGTCGACCTCGGTCGGGAGGCCCAGATCCAGGTCGGTGACGAGGTGACGCTCATCGGCTCGCAGGGCGACGGTTCGATCCGGGCCGAGGAGATCGCCGACTGGCTGGGCACGATCAACTACGAGGTCACCTGCGGGCTCTCGCCACGGGTGCCGCGAATCGGCGTGAATGACCCCGACCCTGCGTGAGCTCGGGCTCCGCACGCTGGCCGCGACCCCGGTCTCGGTGCTGCGAGAACCGCTCTCCGGTGAGCCGGTCTGGGTGGTGGGCGGCACCGTCCGCGATCTCGCCCTGGGCCGGGAGCCAGCCGAGGTCGACCTCGCAGTTCCGGGGTCACCGGAACCGGTTGCCCGTCGGCTGGCATCGGCGCTCGACGGCGCTGCATTCGAGCTGTCGAGTGAGTTTCCCGCCTGGAGGGTGTCCGGTCGGGAGAGTCAGTGGCAGGTCGACATCGCCCGGCTGCGGGGTGATGGCGGAATCGAACAGGATCTCCGGCTGAGGGACTTCACCCTCGGGGCGATCGCGGTGGATCTGGCGAGCGGTGAGGTGCTTGATCCGACCGGGGGGCTGGTCGACCTCGAACGGGGAACGATCCGGGCCTGTTCGGACCACAGCTTCCTCGATGATCCGCTTCGGCTGATGCGGGCGGCCCGCCTGGTCTCGCGGTTCGGATGGAGCCTTGAACCGGAAACCGTGAAGCTGGCGCGATCGGCCGCTGCTCGCGGGGCGGATCCGGCCGGGGAGCGGATCCTGTCCGAGCTGCTGGCCCTGATCAGTGGACCTGACCCACTGGCCGGGCTGGCGGTCATGGACTCGGTCGGCCTGCTCGGATCGGTGCTTCCCGAGATCGCCGGGCTCAAGGGGGTGACCCAGGGGCCGAACCATCACCGTGATGCATACGGCCACACGATCGAGGTGATCGAAGGGGTGCTGGAGATCGAGTCCGATCCCGGACGCTTCGTCGGTGACCGGGCGGCCGAGGTCTCACTGCTGCTGGCCGAACCACTTGCCGACGGGGCCAGTCGAGCTACCGGTCTGCGGCTCGGGGCGCTTTTTCACGACTGTGCCAAGATGGCGACCCGGCGCGAGGAGGGCGGTTTCGTCACCTTCCGGGGTCATGACCGGGCCGGGGCGGACACCGTCCGGCGGATCTTCGGGGAACGGTTTCACTCTTCCCGCCGCCTGCGGGAGTACGTCGCGGGACTCACCCGAAACCACCTGAAGCTCGGTTTCATGGTTGCCGATCGACCGCTCGGCCGCCGCCAGGTCTACGAGTACCTGGTCCAGACCGATCCCGATCCGGTCGATGTGACATTGCTCACAGTTGCCGACCGGCTGGCCGCCCGGGGATCCTCCCCGATCGCCGGGGAGGAGATGATGAGAGGCCATCTGGAGCTTGCCCGCGAGATGGTCGGTCACGGGCTGGACTGGCGGCGAAGTGGCTACCCAGAGCCACCGATCGGGGGGGCGGAGCTTGCCAGAAGCCTCGGAATCGAACCGGGACCCGGGCTCGGTGAACTGATGCGGGAGCTGTCGGCCGCCCGCTACGCCGGTGAGATCAAGACTGCAGATGAGGCGATCAGGCATGCCCGCCGCCACCTCAACCCGGATTGAGTAGTAGCCTCATCCCCGCATGGGCAAAGAAGAAAAGATCGAGATGGAGGGTGAAATCACCGAAGCCCTCCCGAATACGATGTTCCGGGTGAAGCTGGACAACGATCACGAGGTGCTCGGACACATCTCCGGCAAGATGCGCCGCCACTACATCCGGATCCTCCCCGGGGACCGGGTGAAGATCGAGCTCTCACCGTACGACCTGACCCGCGGGCGGATCACCTTCCGCTACCGCTGACCGGCCCGCAACAGTCGGCCGGTTCGCGGGTTCCATACGTGATGCTCCCAGTCACCCCCTCACTCAGGGCTGCCTTCAGTAGCCGGTTTCTTTCTGCCGCGATCCTCGCGATGGCGGCAGTTCTCATCTCGATCTCGCTGGCCGGACCGGCCGACGCGGCCTCGGTTCGCCGGGTCGACCTCGGCGCGGAGAACCTCGCCCGCCTCAACCCGAACTGCGGGCTTGACTTCCGTCGGGACTGCACCGCGGAAGGCAGGGTGACGATGTTCCAGTCGAAGAGCAAGGGAACTGCCGGCCGGACCTCGGAAGTTCCTTTCAACGGCAAACTGGTCGCCTGGTCGATCTCCCTTGCCGATGTGACCAGTGAAACGGTGACCGTGGACGGCCAGGAGCACGGCGCCCAGCAGCCCTTCTTCGACAGTGTGTTCGGGTCGCCGGCCAGCGCCCGGATTGCGGTGCTGAGGCGGGTGGATCGCAAGGCCAAGGGTGCCCCCAGGTACCGCCTGGCCCGTCAGAGCCCGGTCCAGGTACTGAACCCGTACTTCGGCCGCACGGTCACCTTCGTTCTCGATCGTCCGCTGACCGTGATCAAGGGTCAGATGATCGGCCTGACCATCCCCACCTGGGCCCCCGCCCTCTGGAAGCCGAGAGCCTGCAACGCGGTGTACGACACCATGCTCGACCCCGACCGGTGCGAGGCCCTGTACGGGGTCTACAGCTCCCGCACCAGCCGGACGCCCCGCGGGGAAGACAAGTGCACCCTGCGACGGGACCCCGCCACCCAGGCCCCGAACGAGGCCCTGGAGAAGACGCGACCGCAGACCGGAATCGACTCGATCCGGCCCTACGGCTGCTACTACGGCCCCCAGGTCGCGCTCTACTCGGCGACCATTGTCGCGCCCGGGTAGACGCTTGCGGGACCGGCGGTCCGCAACAGGGCCGTTTCCGACGTGTTATTCAGGACAATGGAGTTTCACGACATGATGATCCCCTCACGCCCCAGTTCAACCAACGCAGCCAGGAAATCCGCTCTGGCACTGGCGTTTGTCCTGCCCCTGCTCGCCATGCTGCTGGCCGTATTTCCCCCGGGCGAGGCGGTCGCGAAGAGCGGCAAACGGGTCGTGCTCGGCAAGAGCAAGTACAACCCGATCCCCAACTGCGGGCTCGATTCGGTCGATCGTGACTGCTCGGTGGAAGGCAAGGTGACCGTTTTCCAGTCACTGCGCGGTGGCCATCCCGGACGTTCCTTCGTGGTCCCGTTCAAGAAGGGGAAGGTCGTTTCCTGGTCGATCTCGCTCTCCCGTCCGACCCGTCAGCAGACCCAGGCTGCCGGAAACCCCCAGACCCCGTTCTTCAACCAGCTTTTCGGCTCCCCGGCCAAGGCCCGGATCTCGGTCCTGCGCCAGGTCCGAAAGCGGCGGAAGGGCCCGCCGCAGTACAGGATGGTCCGGCAGAGCCCGGTCCAGATCCTCAACCCCTTCTTCGGCAAGACCGTGTACTTCGCGCTGACCAAGCCGCTCAACGTGATCCAGAACCAGGTGGTCGCCCTGACCATCCCGACCTGGGCTCCCGCGTTCTGGACTCCGCGGGCCTGCAGCGCGTCACCGCTCGGAGGGCTGGTCGATCCGACCGGTTGCGACCGGGCAAAACGGGCGAACACCTACCGGGCGAGCCGCGGTCGGAACAAATGCAAGCTGGGCTTTGAGCCGGGAACCGACCGGCCCAACGAGGCGCTGCGCAAGACCGGGCCCCAGCAGAAGGTGAACTCGATCCGGGGTTACGCCTGCTACTACACCGGCAGCCGGTTGCTCTACAACGCGACCGTGGTTGCCAGGTAGCCGCGCGCTTCCTCGCGAGGGCCGTTCAGGCAGGCAGGCCGCAGTACTCGCAGTCCTGGACGTCCCGTGCGGAAAGCTGTCCGCAGCGCCGGCAGGACCGCAGGTTCATGGGGGAGCGAGGCAGCCGCGAGCCACCCGGGTTGGTCTCGGGCAGAACAACGGCTACAGGTTCGAGTTCCTCACCGGTTTCGGCGTCGCGGTACACCACCCCTTCCCGGACGGCGGCAAAGGCTTCACGCCCGGAGGCGGCGGCCCGGAGACGGCAGATCTGCTCGGATTCGGCTGCGGTATTCATGAAGGGGGAGAATATCCCGAAATGAAAATCCTCATATTCCACGGCTATCTGCTTCGGGGAACCGGAAGCAACATCTACAACGCGAATCTGGCGCGCGCGTTCGCCGGACTCGGCCATGACGTACACCTGCTCTGCCAGGACCGCGAGGCGGAGGACCTGGACTGGGTCAACCGGGTCGGCACCTGGCCGCAGGGTCGGCTCGAGGTGGAACCGCTCCGGCCGGCTCCGGCGGGGAACGGTTCGATCACCGTGTACAGGCCCGGGATCGGGCGGGTGCTCCCGGTCTACGTCGAGGATCCGTATGAGGGGTTCGAGGCCCGGGCCTATCCCCGGCTCGGTGACGGGGAGATCGAGAACTACATCGAGGTGAACGCGGCGGCGGTCGGAGACATCCTGCGTTCGATCAACGGGGCCGATGTGGCGCTCGCCAATCACCTGATCATGGGCCCGGTGATCCTCGCCCGGGCCGGGGTCGAGGGCTACGTGGTCAAGAACCACGGATCCGACCTCGAGTACACGGTCAAGCCGAACCCCCGGTTCCTGCCCTGGGTGGAGGAAGGCCTCGACCCGGCGGTGGCCGTGCTTTCCGGTTCCTGGCACACCGCAGTCTCACTCTGGGAAGCGGTGCCGGAGCTACCGCTGCGCGAGAAGAGCGGCCTCGGGCCACCTGGCGCCGACCCGGAGTCGTTCGCCCCGGTTGTCCCCGAGCGGCGGCGTGACCGGCTGCTCACCGAGGCCGCCCGGATCGCTGCCGACGAACAGGCCGGAACCTTCGGCCGCGACGAGACGGCCGCGGCCGCGGCCCTGGAGCAGTTTGCGGATGCCGATGGACCCCGGGTGATCTTCGTCGGCAAGTTGATCGTCTCCAAGGGAGTCGACCTGCTGCTGGCTGCCTGGCCGCTGATCCACCGTGAGAATCCGGGAGCGGAACTGCTCGTTGCCGGATTCGGGGCTTACGAGATCGGCCTTCGGGCGATGGTGACCGCGCTCGGGGAGGGCGATCGGGACTCACTGATCGAAATTGCGGAGCGAGGACGGGAGCTGGAAGGGGGAGAGCCGGGAACGCTTTCGATCCTGAAGGAGTTCCTCGACGCGCTGCCCGACGGCTATCTGGAGGCCGCCCGTCCGGCGGCCGGGGCCGTCTCGTTCTCGGGCCGACTCGAGCACGGAGAGGTAGCGAGGACCGTTCCCTGCGCCGATGCAATGGTAGTTCCGAGCACCTTCCCGGAAGCATTCGGGATGGTTGCCGCCGAGGCCGCGGTCGCCGGAGCCCTGCCGGTCTGCGCGAACCACTCCGGGCTGGCCGAGGTTGCCGGGGCGCTGGCCGACGACATCCCTGAAATCCGGGACCTGACCAGCTTCGATCTCGGGCCGGACGCGATCCCGGCGCTTGCCTCCAGGGTGAACCGCTGGCTCGACCTCGATCCGGCGGAGTCCGCCCGGATCGGTCGGGACATAGCCGAGTGCGCCGCTCGGAAATGGAGCTGGACCGGGGTTGCCGAGGACGTTATTTCCGCGTCGCATGGCGAAATCCGTGCGCTTCATCCCGGTTGAGGCCCGAGTGGCGCCCTTTCGCCCGTGGCTTCACTAGAATGATCGACGTTCGATGACTCGTCTGCCGATTTTCAAACTCGTCCTGGCCACACTTGTCCTGGGAGCGCTCCAGTCCGTGGTCCTGCTCCAGGTCAACTGGTTCGGGGATGCCGCGGCCACCGCGACCGGGCCGATCGACACCCTGATGGATGTAACCATCGTGGTTTCCTCGTTCGTCTTCGCTCTGGTCTGCGTCTTCCTCGGTTACGCCGTCTACAAGTGGCGGGTCAAGCCGGGAGACGAAGGCGACGGGCTGCCGATTCACGGCAACACCAAGCTCGAGGTCTGGTGGACCCTGATCCCGGTTCTGATCGTGGTCGGTCTGGCCGGTTACAGCTGGGCCGTTCTGGTCGACATCGAGAAGAAGGACGCCGATCGGATCAACGTCGACGTCTACTCGCAGCAGTTCGAGTGGACCTTCGGTTACCCCGACAGCGGCGGCAAGTCCTCCGAGGGCGAGCTGCACGTCCCGGTGAATCGTCAGATCGACTTCAAGTTCCACGCCCAGGACGTGATCCACTCCTTCTGGGTTCCGGAGTGGAGGATCAAGAAGGACAACGTCCCGGGCATCACCACCGACGCGGTGATCACTCCCGACCGGGAGGGCACCTTCCAGCTGATCTGCACCGAGCTCTGCGGGATCGGGCACACCACCATGCGAGCCAAGGTCGTGGTCGAGTCCGAAGAGAAGTACAACCAGTGGGTCGCCGGCCTGAAGGAGAAGGTTTCACCCTTCCTGCTGACTGCCGACCAGGCTTTCGAGGCCCAGCGCAAGGCGGAAGAGCGCGAAAAAGGCATCGAGGGCAGCGGGGTCGAGGAGACCGGTTCCGGTGACCACTCCGACTGACGCACCAACCCGAATCGCAATTACGGAGGTCAAGTAGAAATGGCAATGGCACTCAGGAATCCGGGTTGGTACCGGGGCGCACTGGGATTCTTCCTCGGCGCGGCGTTCGGGTTCGGGCTGGTTCTGGCCCTGCGGGCCGTCTCGGGGCTGGATCTGTTCCAGACCGAGGACACCGGCTATCCCCACATCGTGGTCCCGATGATCACGGCGCCGTTCGGTTTCCTGATCGGGTTCGGGGCGTTCGACTACTGGTTCCGCTGGGCTGCCGGCAAGCCGACCGTGCCCGAAGATCACTCGGACCACGGGGCGACCCGCTGGCAGGACTACTTCAAGTTCAACACCGATCACAAGGTGATCGGCATCCAGTACATGGTCCTCACCTTTGCCTTCTTCCTGATCGGCGGCCTGCTGGCGATGCTGATCCGGGCCGAACTGGCCCAGCCGGGCTCGCAGGTGGTCGGCGCCAACACCTTCAACGGGCTGTTCTCGACCCACGCCACGGTGATGATCTTCCTGTTCATCATCCCGATGTTCGCCGGGATCGCCAACTATGTGGTGCCCCTGATGCTGGGTGCCCCGGACATGGCCTTCCCCCGGCTGAACGCGCTCAGCTTCTGGCTGCTGCCGATCGCCGGAATCATCTTCCTCGGTTCCTTCCTCGCTCCGGGCGGTGCCTTCGACGCCGGCTGGACCGGCTACGCCCCACTCTCCGGCGGAGCCCCGCTGGGGCAGACGTTCTTCAACGTCGGGGTGCAGTTCGCGGGCGCATCCTCGATTGCCGCGGCACTCAACTTCCTGGTCACGATCATCACCATGCGGGCGCCCGGCATGAACCTGTGGCGGATGCCGCTGATGGCCTGGGCCCAGCTCGCAACCTCGTTGCTGGTTGTCGGCGCGACGCCGTTCGTGGCCGGGGCCCAGTTCATGACCTTCTTCGACCGCATCCTCGGGATGAACTTCTTCAACTTCCTCGAGGGCGGCGACGTCATCAGCTACCAGCACATCTTCTGGTTCTACTCCCACCCGGCCGTGTACATCATGATGCTGCCCGGTTTCGGGATCATCTCGGAGGTGATCTCGGTCCACGCCCGCAAGGCCGTTTTCGGATACCGCCTGATGGCCCTCGCCCTGATCGGGATCGTCGTGCTCAGCTACTCGGTCTGGGCCCACCACATGTTCGTTTCCGGCATGTTCAGCTGGCTCCGGGTGCCGATCATGATCAGCACCATGTTGATCGCGGTACCCACCGGGATCAAGGTTTTCTCCTGGCTGGGGACGCTCTTCTACGGGAAGATCCAGACCCAGTCGACCGCGATGCTGTTCGCACTCGCCTTCATCGTCACCTTCACGGTCGGTGGTATCTCGGGGGTCATCACCGCGATGATTCCGCTCGATATCCACGTTTCGGAGACCTACTTCATCGTCGCTCACATCCACTTTGTGCTGTTCGGCGGTTCGGTCTTCACGATCTTCGCCGGGCTGTACCACTGGTTCCCGAAGGTCACCGGGCGGATGTACGACGAGCGGCTCGGTCGGGTTCATCTCTGGCTCACCGTGGTCGGCACCTGGCTCACCTTCGTTCCGATGCACTGGATCGGGATGGACGGGATGCCGCGTCGTGTGGTCGACTACGCGTCCCAGTACGGCGACTGGAACCTGGTCATTTCGATCTCCGCGTTCATGCTGGGCGCCGCCCAGCTGGTCTTCGTCTACAACATGATCGTGAGCTGGCGCTTCGGTCCGAAGGCCGGCAGCAACCCGTGGCGGGGCAAGTCGATCGAGTGGCTGGTGTCTTCACCGCCCCCGGTCTACAACTTCACCGCCATTCCGCGGGTCGTCGGCGGTCCGTACGAGTACGGCACCCCCGGCGCACGCCACGCGATCATGGCCGAGGATGAAGAAGGGGCGACCGTGCCCACTCCGGAACCGAGCAAGGTGACGGCCAGCTGATGAGCCGTCCACTGCTGATCTTCCTGAACGAGGTGGCTGGCGGCCGCCTGCTGCTCGAGGCGGCCCGGGAGAAGGCGGGCGAGGCCTCGTACGTGGTGGTCGTCGCCCCGCAGAACCAGCCGCAGGCCGGCCAGCTGTTCGATCCTGACGAGGCCCGCGAGGCGGCCCGGGCTCGGGTAGACGTGACCCTGGCGGTGCTCGATGAGTTCGGCATCGAGGCGGTCGGCGAGGTCCTCGACCCGGCCTCCGATCTGGCCCTCGGTGACGCGATCCGCGCTCACCGGCCGAGCGAGGTCCTGCTCTCCTGCCTCTACGACTTCCGCTTCGGCCTGACCCGCCGCGACCTGGTCGAGTGGGCGAAACTGACCTTTGAACCCGAAACCACGGTCACCCACATCCCGGTACGGATCGAAGAGGACTCGATTCGTTTCGACCTGACCCACACTCTCGTGGTCTCCAACCGGACTCTCGACAGCGTCGATCTGAAAGACCGTCTGCTCCACCTCGCGGCGGAAGCCCCACATCGGTTCACGATCATCGCGCCGACGGTGGAGGGCGTTTCCGAGAGTGAGGTTGCCCGTCGCCTGGCCGGTCTGATGGCCGAGCTCTACCGGGCGGATATCGACGCGACCGGTCAACCGATGAGTCCTGACGCTTTCGGTGCGGTCCGCAACGCGGTCGCGCACTATCGTGTGGACGACATTCTGATTTCGACGCTCCAGGTTGAGGAGTCACAGTGGCTCCGGGACGATCTGATCGGCCGGGTGCGCGAGATCACCGACAAACAGGTGACCCACCACGTGACCGGCCGACCGCCCGAGAAGGTCGCAGCGGCGGTCGCCCAGGGTGAAGGCCGGGAATCCGGCGACAGTACGACCCCGGAAAGCAACGAGGCATAGAGATGGAAAGCGCAAGCATCGCCGCAAGTCACGGGCACGCCGAACACCACGGCCCGCCCGAAGCGCATCAGAGCTCACGGATCGACAAGACGGTCCTCGGGATTCTGCTTTTCATCCTGTCCGAGGTGATGCTGTTCGCCTCCTTCTTCGCCGCCTACTTCTTCATCCGGGTCGTCGCGGAGCCGGCATCCTGGCCTCCGGAAGGGGTTCACCTCCCGGTCCTGATCGCCGGCATCAACACGGCCGTACTGGTTTCGTCGAGTTTCACCATCCATTACGCGCTCGAGTCGGTCAAGAAGGGCAACCGGAACGGGCTGAAGCTGGGGCTGACCCTCACCTGGCTGCTCGGCGCAACCTTCCTCTTCATCCAGATCAACGAGTACGTCCACATCGGGTTCAGCGCCCGCGATGGAGCCTTCGGGTCGATCTTCTACAGCCTCACCGGACTTCACGGCGCCCACGTTTTTGTCGGGCTGCTGTTGATCACCTTCGCCAACATCCGGGCCTACCGCGGGCATTTCGGACCGCAGCAGAAGGACCACCTCGGTGTCGAGGTGCCTGGCATCTACTGGCACTTCGTGGACATCATGTGGATCATCGTGTTCCTCGCCGTCTACATCATCTGAGCGGTCGACCGGTGAGTGAATCGGCGGGGAGGAGTCGCGAACCGCGGCCCCTGCCGGGAGCGGTCGGGCGGATTCTGGCGGGCAACCCGTTTCAGGACGAGGGGGTCGCCTTCCGATGGCTGATCGCGGTCCTCCTGGCTGCCGTGACCGTGGTGATCGCAGCCAAAGCGATCTCGGGGGTCGTCGCGGTGATCTGGGGGATTCTCCTGCTCGGAATCTTCGGCTATGCGGCCGTCCGGGTCTTGATCTACCTGATCAGTTCACCCGACGACGAGGAGTAGGACCCGCGGCGGGTCACGCCCGAGCCCAGTAAACCTTGAGCAGGGTTTCCTCGACCTTCCATACGGTCTTCTCGCCGCCGCGGAACCGGTGGATGTCACCCGGCCCCACCGTGAGCTTCTCGCCGTTTTCGAACTCGACCTCGGCCCGGCCGGTAATCACCAGGAAGGTCTCGACTGCCTCGACGTCCCGGAAGGTTCCGGGAGTGCACCTCCAGAAGCCGGTCACCTCGCCTTTCGCGGCATCCTCGGAGAGCTGCAGGACGGACGTCTCCGGACTTCCCGCGATCACCTGATCGGCCGAAAGGGGATCGGGCTCGAGCTGGTCTGCAACCGGGTGAACGGTCTTCATCGCCCCCAGCCTAACCCTTGGGCCCGGTCGCCACGACCAAGGGGCCGGTCAGACCCACTTGACGAGGCGGCGCCGGGCCGGTTCGATCTGACCGGCGGCGGCCACCGCCCAGAGGATCCCGAGCCAGAGCAGCGTGGCGAAGACCACGTGGAACCAGACCAGGATCGCCGGCAGTTGGAGCTGCCACTGGATCAGGCCCAGCGCGATCTGGGCGAGAGCGACGGCGAAACAGACCGCAAGCGGTTTTCGGGCCCGGCGGTCACCGTCACGCCGTCCGAGGAAGATGAACACCGCGAGGATCGCGATCGCGAAGATGATCGCCATCGTGGCGTGCCGCTGGACGATCCACTCGAGCGTGTCGGCCCCCTTGAAGGTGAACCGGTGGACCAGCTCCCGATCGTGGTCCCCGGGATGCGGTCCGGACGCGGTGGTGATCGTCCCCAGGAGGACCGTGAACTGCCCGAAGGGGATCAGCGCCCGGACCGCCCAGACGCCGGCCCAGTCGCGGGAGAAGCGGCGCTCGCCGGGTTCATGTCGGGAGCACCACCAGAGGGCGAAGGCTGCATCCAGCAGGATCATCGAGATGATGAAGTGGAAGATGACCAGGGCCGGGTTCAGGTCGTAGTAGACGACGAACGCCCCGAGGATCGCCTGGGCGATCACGCCGAGCGGCAGAAGGATCGCAATCACCGCCAGATGCCACCGGTAGGGGCGGCGGAAGAAGGAGAGCAGACAGGCGGCGATCACCGCCACGCTCACCACCCCGGTCACCAGCCGGTTTCCGTACTCGATCATCGCGTTGATCTGGGCGGGGGCGACGTACTGGTCGTAACACTTGGGCCAGTCGGGGCAGCCGAGGCCGGAGGCGGTCACCCGGACCGCGGTGCCGGTGGTGACGATCACCGTGAGGGTGATCAGGGCGATCAGGGTGATCAGGGCGTAGGTTCGAGGCGCGATCCGGAATCCTCGAAGGCGGGAGAGCAGGTTGCTTTCCGTGGCCTGTGGTTCAGCTTGGTCCTCGCCGGTCACCGCTTGGAGACGTCCGGATCGAGGTTCAGCTGCTGCCGGAGCCGGCTGACTTCATCAGGAAGTCGACCAGTTCGTCAAGCTCCTTGTCGGAGAGCTTGCCGGCGAATGAGGGCATGACCGCGTTCTCGAAGCCCTTGGGCTTGGACTTGTTCGGATCGACGATCGCCGTGTGGATCTCTTCCTTGCTCAGATCGGGGACGAACTCGTCGAGGTCCGGACCGGCGGTACCGGAGGAGTCGGCGGCGGCGAGGGTATGGCAGCCACCGCAGCCGTTGTTGGCGAAGAGTTCAGCCCCGGGACCGGAGCCGGCCACCTTGGGCGGCTCGGCGCCGGGGACCCCGGCGTACTTGGCGACGTAGGCGGCCACGTCCTCGAGGTCATTCCCGGTGACGATGTCGGCCGGCATCGACATTCCCGGAAGCACCGGGTTGGAGGGGTACGGGCGCTGAACCTGGGCCCGGACGATGCCCTTGATCGTGTCGTCGTCCATGCCGACCTCGCGGGCTGCCGAGAAGGCTGCGTCCAGGTCCGGCCCCTGGGTGCCGCTCGATGCGGCCTGGGCCATCATGTGACAGGTGCCGCATTTCGAGAGGAAGATCTGGCGGCCCCGGTCGGTCGGCTGGCCGGTATCGGGGGCCGAGGTGTTGCTCCCGCAACCGGCGGCCAGAGCGCCGAAGGTGAGCAGCGAGACAAGCAGGACAGAGAACTTGGGAAGAGACTTGAGCTTCAGCATGAGATTTGGTGGAGCGCGGCCATTCTATAGGTCCAGGCGGCGATGCGGCCGTCCGGTGTCGACCCCGTTGCGACGAGTCGCGCCACCGGATAGGCTGGCGACAATCAGCACAATGTCCAGCTCTTTGGAAGTGGTCGGCAGCGGGCCGCGGAAAGGCGATGAGTGAGAGTAAGCGTCGGTATGTCGGGGGTGGTTTTGCGAATCGGTCCGGATCTCTCCCTGAGGCGGGCGGCCGAGAGGATGACCCAGAAAGGGGTCGGGGCGGCGATAGTCGAGGACGAGGACTGGCCGGTGCCCCGGATCATTACCGAGCGTGACGTCCTGCGGGCAGTCGGGTCCGGGCACGACATGGATCAGGAGAAGGTCGCCGATCACATGAGCGAGAGCGTGATCACCGCCTCACCCGAGTGGAGCCTGGAGCGGGCAGCGATGGAGATGTCCCGTCGCAACATCCGGCATCTGGCGGTCTACCGGGAGGGGGAACTGATCGGAGTGCTCTCGATGAGGGACATCCTCCGGGTCTGGACTGCCGATGGTGCGACGTCCGGGGGTCCGCCCTGATCGGCGGGAACCTGCAGGCAGCGGCGGCCCGGCAGTCCGGGCCGTTGCTGAATCAGCCCTTGGGCGGCGCGTCGAAGCTCTCGACCGGCAGGCTGGCCCGCTGGTCCGAGGAAGTCCGGGGGAGACTGTAGAAGGCGCGACGGCCCCGACCGATCATGCTCGCCAGAGCAGCGATCGCGATGACCGCCCCGACCGCCCCGTAGAACCAGGCCGGGAACATGAAACCGGAGGCGAAGGTTCCGGCGGCGAGGCCGAGCAGACCGAGCGCGAACACGGCGGGCGCCCAGGACGGGGCCGGGAGTTCGATCGTCTCGGTCGGGGCGGAAATCTGGCGGGACTTGCTCATCCGGACGGGCTCCTGTGGTTAGCCGGCGATGTAGATCGAGGCAAAGATGAAGGTGAGGGCAAAGACCGCCGCGGAGCCGGTGCCGATCAGCATGCCGACGGCGAAATTCGACTTCGAGGTCTTGCGATCCATGGCGGTATTTCTATCAGTAGTGGCGGTTGCCGGGCGATCCGGTCAGAACGAGACCGCGTCGATCGCCATCGCGACGAAGAGCAGGGCCAGGTAGGCCAGTGAGTAGAGGTAGGCCTTGAGGATGATCTCCCGGCCGGGACGGCGCAGAAGGGTGAACGAAAAACCGATGTAAACCAGGCCGAGGGCGACCGCGGCGGCGAGATAGACCGGGCCGAGCAGCCCGGTGCAGGTGGGGCCGACCGTGAACGCGACCATGAAGACGGTGTAGATCATGATTTGGCGCCGGGTCTCGAGTTCGCCCTTGACCACCGGCAACATCGGCACGCCGGTCTTGGCGTAGTCGTCCTTGATCAACAGCGACAGGGCCCAGAAATGAGGCGGGGTCCAGAAGAAGATGATCGCGAACGGCCAGAACGCATCCCAGGTGAGCGCCCCGGTGGCGGCCGCCCAGCCGACCAGCGGCGGTACCGCCCCGGCGCTGCCACCGATCACGATGTTCTGCGGGGTCAGGGGCTTGAGCCAGAGCGTGTAGAGGAAGACGTAACCGAGCAGGCCGACCATTGCCAGCACGGCGGCCAGGAGGTTGGTGGTCAGCCAGAGCTGCAAGAAGGAGATGACCCCGAGGACGATCCCGAAGATCAGCCCGTGGAACGGGTTGATCCGGCCGTTGGCGAGCGGGCGCTTGCTGGTCCGGGTCATCTGGGCGTCCCGGTCCCGGTCGATGTAGTGGTTGATCGCCCCGGCTCCACCGGCGGCCAGGTAGCCACCGATCATCGTCCAGATGATCGTCATCAGCGGAGGCCCGGCGGGATCGGCAACGAACATCGTCGCCACCGTGGTCACCAGCAGCAGGCTGATGATCCGGGGTTTGGTCAGCGCAATGTAGTCCCGAATCAGGGAAAGCGTGTCGGACCCGGCCGTCGTGGCTGCGGCTGTGCTGTCCTGCCGGATGCGCGTCGAACCGGCGCCGGCACCATCGATCATTGGTTCAGGCTACCGGCTGCGACTCACGGGCGGCGCCCTCGGCGTCGCGCTGCGTCAGTGCCTCGTGGATGTCCCGCATCGGCCGGTCGCTGCGGACGTCCGGGAGGACGTCGAAGTTGTGGGCAGGCGGGGGCGAGGTGGTGAGCCACTCAAGCGAGTCGGCCTGCCAGGGATCCGGGGTGGCGGGAACGGCTCCCCGTTCGCGACTCTTGATCAGGTTGCCGATCGCCAGGATGATCCCGACGAAGAGGATCAGCATGCCGATCGTCGCGAACATGTTCCAGACTCCGAGCCCGTCGGCGGCGGGGAAGCGGTAGGCGTCCGTGACCCGGCCGGCAACACCGATCACGAACAGTGGAAGCAGGGCCATCAGGGTGCCGACGAACATCACCGTGAAGGAGGCCCGGGCCCGGTCTTCGTTGAGTTCGTAACCGGTCATCTTGGGGTACCAGTAGCTGATCGCGGCGAATCCGCCGAACACGACGAAGCCGATCAGGGTGAAGTGGGTAGCGGCCCAGGCGT